>JAFXJW010000052.1 GCA_017532045.1 Clostridia bacterium
AGATCATCCACTCCTACCCCCATCACGACCGCTGCAAGAAGCCCGTTATCTTCCGTGCCACTCCCCAGTGGTTCTGCTCGGTGGAGTCCTTCAAGGATCAAGCTGTCAAGGCTATCGAGGGCGTGGAGTGGTTCCCCGCATGGGGCGGCGACCGCATGGAGTCCATGATCCGTGAGAGATCCGACTGGTGTATCTCCCGTCAGCGCCGTTGGGGTCTGCCCATTCCCGTATTCTACTGCACCGAGTGTGAGAAGCCCGTATCCACCCCTGCCTCCATCGACAAGATCTCCGCCCTCTTTGACGAGTTCGGCTCCAACGTCTGGTTCGAGAGAGAGGCCATGGAGCTGATCCCCGAGGGTCTGACCTGTCCTCATTGCGGTGGCAAGACCTTCACCAAGGAGAAGGATACGCTGGACTGCTGGTTTGATTCCGGCTCTACCCACTACGCCTGCCTCATGTACCGTACCCCCGATCTGTGGCCCGCTGACGTATATCTGGAGGGCGCAGACCAGTACCGCGGTTGGTTCCAGTCCTCCCTGCTCACCTCCGTGGGCGCTCTGGACCGTGGAGCACCCTTCAAGCAGGTGCTGACCCACGGCTGGGTGGTGGACGGCGAGGGCCGCGCCATGCATAAGTCTCTGGGTAACGGCGTAGATCCCACCGAGATGATCAACAAGTACGGCTCGGATATCGTCCGTCTGTGGGCCGCCTCCTGCGACTACCACGTGGACGTCCGTTGCTCCGACGCCATCTTCCGTCAGCTCTCGGAGGTCTACCGTAAGATCCGTAACACCGCCCGCATCCTGCTGGCGAACCTGGGTGATTTCAATCCCGATACCGACGCCGTGGCTATCGCTCATCTCCAGGAGATCGACAAGTGGATCATTTCCCGTACCAACGAGCTGACAAAGATCTGCCGCGAGGCCTACACGGGCTACGAGTTCCACATCGCCTACAACGCCATCAACAATTTCTGCACCAACGACCTGTCCAAGCTCTACGTGGACATCACCAAGGACCGTCTCTACACCGACGGCAAGGCATCCCTGTCCCGCCGCGCCGGGCAGACCGCCATGTACACCGTTCTGTCGGCTCTGACCCGCTTGGTGGCGCCTATCATCTGCTTCACCGCAGAGGAGATCTGGAAGGCTATGCCCCATACCGCCGCCGAGGACACCCGCAGTGTGCTTCTCAACGAGATGCCTGTTTATGACGATGCTCTGGCATTCCCCGAGGCCGCCAAGCTGGATGAGCTGTTTATTCTCCGTGATGACGTGATGAAGGCTTTGGAGCTGGCTCGAGCCGCCAAGATGATCGGTAAGTCTTTGGATGCCAAGGTTACCGTCTACACCCAGGATGAGGCTCAGTACGCCGTTCTCAACGGCTTCGCCGCCGACCTGCCTACCATGTTCATCACCTCCCAGGCCACCGCCGTCAACGCTCCCGCTCCCGAGGGCGCGTTCACCGAGACCCAGTCGGGCATTGCCGTGCTGGTCGAGCCCGCTGACGGCGAGAAGTGCGATCGCTGCTGGATGTACGTCACCGCTCCTCTGTATGACGGTGAGGGTGAGGACAAGGGTTGCCTCTGCGACCGTTGCCACAAGGTCGTCTTCGGCGAGTAATTTTCAAAACGCTTACCAAAGGGGACGTCTCTTTCGAGAGATGTCCCCCGATTGTTCATCCTGAATCCTTTTCAAGAAAGGGGAAATCCCATGCTTTTATGGCTTGCCGTCATTGTCGTGACGGTCTTTCTCGATCAACTCACCAAGTATCTGACGATCCTCCACCTTAAGCCCATCGATACCCTCCCCATCATTGAGGACGTGCTTCATCTCACCTACGTGGAGAATACGGGTGCTGCCTTCGGCATGATGAAGGACGCACGTTGGGTCTTTATGATCACCTCCACCGTGGCTATTCTGGCGATCCTCGGTTATATGGCCTGCCGCATCTACGTGCAAAAGGTCAAGATGTCTTGGATGGAGGCGCTGTCCCTGTCGTTTATCGTGGGCGGTGGCATCGGCAATATGATCGACCGCACTGTCCTCGGCTACGTGGTGGACATGATCGACTGTCGCTTCATCAATTTTGCCGTGTTCAACGTGGCGGATTCCTTCGTCTGCGTTGGCGCGGGCATCATGGTTCTGTACCTCGTTAAGATGACCGTGGAGGAATCCCGTGCCGAGAAGAAGGCTCGTGCCGAGGCTGAGGCTGAGGAGGGAGAGACTACCGACGAGATCGCCGACGAGACCGCCGACGAGACCGCTACTGAGGTGGAGTCCATCCCCGAGGCCGAGGAGGTTACCGAAGCACCTGCCACAGAGGCAGAAGAGAGAACTGACGGCGAGGCCGCCGAGGAAGCCGACCATGAATGATCTCATTCGGATGCCCGTGGACGGGCGGGAAGCCGAGCCCGAGGAGTCCCGTACCCAGACCTTTACCCCATCCGACGAGGCGGTGGGAGAGCGACTGGATCGCTACCTGACCACCGTCTGCGACCTGACCCGCGCCGCCGCCGTCCGCCTCATTGAGTCGGGGGCTGTGGTACTGATGAGCGGGGAGGGGAAGGGTCGCCGTTCCGTCAAGGTTGATAAGAATACCAAGCTCAAATGGGGGGACGAGGTGATCGTCACCTTCCCCGAAGCCGAGGAGTATGACGTGATACCCGAGGATATTCCCTTGGACGTGGTCTATGAGGATGCAGACATCATCGTGGTGAATAAGCCCACGGGGATGGTGGTGCATCCTGCCCCCGGGAACTACACGGGAACGCTGGTGAACGCCCTGCTCTACCATTGCGGAGACAGCCTTTCGGGGGTGGGCGGGGTCAAGCGACCCGGTATCGTCCATCGCATCGACAAGGACACCAGTGGTCTTTTGGTGGTTGCCAAGAATGACGAGGCCCACGTGGCTCTCTCCGCCCAGCTCAAGACCCATACCGTCAGCCGTGTGTACCACGCCGTCTGCGTGGGCAACGTGAAGGAGGACGAGGGGACTCTGACTTACCCCATCGGGCGAAATCCCGCCGACCGCAAGAAAATGGCGGCCTTTCCCGTCGGCACTCCCACGGGGGACAGCGGGGGAGCGATCCGCTCTGCCGTGACCCACTATACCGTCATGGAGCGTTTTCCCACGGGGTGCAGGTGGGGGCAGCCCTTTACCTACGTGACGTGCGAGCTGGAGACGGGTCGCACCCATCAGATACGTGTTCATATGGCCGCCACCGGGCATCCCCTTCTGGGAGATCCTTTGTACGGCGGTGAGGGAACGCGGTTCGGAAAAGCCGTCGGGGCGTTGCTCCACGGGCAGATGCTCCACGCCAAGGAGCTGAAGCTCATTCATCCCCGAACAGGGAAGGAAATGCATTTCGAATGCCCTCTGCCCGAGGATTTTGAAAAGGTGCTGGAGCGGCTGAGAAGAGAGAGTTAAATTGCAGTTTGTCGTGCAGGGGTTTCACCCCTGCACCCCACCAGAAACCCTTTTGCAAAAGGGTTTCTGGACTTCCGAAAACCTTTAAAACATATATTTGATAAAGGTTTTTGAGATTCCAAAGAACTTTTTGCAAAAAGTTCTTTGGCGGGGTCCTGGGGCGGAGCCCCTGGCGATAAATCCAAATTTGAAAGGAGCCGTTATGACTGATTATTCACGTTATTTGATCGTCACCGATCTGGACGGCACCTTTTTGGGAAGGGGCGCACGCCTTGTGGAGGCGAATCTGGAGGCGATCACCGCTTTCAAGGCGGGCGGTGGCCACATTACGGCAGGAACGGGACGCATTCCCACCAATATCCGCAAGGACATTCCCCTGTGCGGGGAGCTGTTCAATACCCCCGCCGTCACCGCCAACGGAGCTTTCATTTACGATCTGACCGCCGACGAGCTGCTTCATAGCACCCCCATGGACGCCGAGGCCACCTTGGCGGCGGCACGACTGGTGGAGTCCCTCAATCCCCGAGTGGGGATGCGGGTTTCCACGGGGCGGGCCTTCCTCGTCAACCGTGACCGTATCAACGACGCCATCCTGCGGGACATCGGAGACCCCGACACCTACGAGGGAGATGTTTTCCCCCTGTCGGAGTGGAAGACCGAGGGGGCATTGTGGTACAAGATGGTCTTTCGCGGGGAGTACGAGGAGCTTTGTCGCATCCGCCCCGTGGTGGAGGAGACCTTCGGGGATACTTTCGAGTACAGTATGTCCTCCCTCCGCTTTTTTGAATTGCAACGGAAGGGATGCACCAAGGCCACGGGACTTCGCTTCGTGGCGGAGCATCTGGAAAGAGAGCTGGGTCATCCCATCGTCACCGTAGCGGTGGGGGATCAGGAGAACGACCTGCCCATGCTCATGGCCGCCGATCTATCCGCCTGTCCCGCCAATGGGGCGGCGGCGGTGAAGGATGTCTGTCATCTCCACCTTTGCGACCACGATGAAGGGTGCATTGCCGATCTGATCCGACGGCTCTAATTGTGTCGTTTTCGTTAAATTCTCCCTGAGGCACTTGCGGGAAACCTGCATTTGTGATATAATTTTAGGAAACAAATGGATCTCTCTCCTCTTGGGAGGAAATGCGCCGAAAAGAGAGACCAACATCAAAAACGATCCTTTGGGATTACTTTCCTTGCGGATCGAATGACCTAAGCGAGAACGGAGAAGAGGGAATCCCCTCCTCCGATAATAAAATTTCACCGTCTGCTCTCATTTGAGCCGACGGATGCGTTAAGAGAGCCGTAGCTCCACGCGCAGGAAAGGAAAACATCATGAACCAGAAGCCCAAGTATTACGTAACCACCGCCATCGCCTACGCCTCCAAGAAGCCCCATTTTGGCAACACCTACGAGGCCATCATGACCGACGCCATCGCCCGCTACAAGAGAGAGATGGGCTATGACGTCTACTTCTGTACCGGCACCGACGAGCACGGCCAGAAGATCGAGGATCTGGCGAAGGAGGCGGGGATTACCCCCAAGGCCTACGTGGATAACGTGGCAGGGGAGATCAAGTCCCTGTGGGATAAAATGAACGTCTCCTACGACTACTTCGTGCGTACCACCGACGACTACCACGAGGCCGCCGTGCAGAAGCTGTTCAAGAAGTTCTACGATCAGGGCGACATTTACAAGAGCCGCTACGAGGGCTGGTACTGCGTGCCCTGCGAGTCCTTCTTCACCGATACTCAGGCCGCCGACTGCAAGTGCCCCGACTGTGGCCGTGAGGTGCAGAGAGCCTCTGAGGAGGCCTACTTCTTTAACATGAAGAAGTACGCAGACCGACTCATGACCTACATCGAGGAGCATCCCGGCTTCATCGAGCCCGAGTCCCGCAAGAAAGAGATCGTCAACAACTTCCTCAAGGCAGGCCTTCAGGATCTCTGCGTGTCCCGTACTTCTTTTACTTGGGGTATTCAGGTGCCCTTTGACCAAAAGCACGTGACCTACGTGTGGCTGGATGCCCTGACCAACTATATCACCGCCATCGGCTTTGACCCCGACAAGAGCTACGCCGAGCAGAGCGAGCATTTCAAGAAGTGGTGGCCTGCCAACGTGCATATCATCGGTAAGGACATCATCCGCTTCCATACCATCTACTGGCCCATCTTCCTCATGGCCATGGATATGCCCTTGCCCGACAAGGTATTTGCCCATCCCTGGTTCAATTTCGGGGCGGATAAGATGTCCAAGTCCCGCGGCAACGTGATCTATGCTGACGAGCTGGCCGAGCATTTCACCGTGGACGGTGTCCGTCACTACGCCCTGTCCGAGATGCCCTACGCCTCCGACGGCTCCATCACCTATGAAACCGTCATCAACCGCTTCAACACCGATCTGGTAAACAATCTGGGTAACCTGTTCAAGCGCACCCTGGATATGCAGAAGAAGTACTTTGACCGAGTGATCGCCACTCCCGTGGCAGGCACTGAGGAGGAGCAGGCGTTGGATAGCGATCTGATCGCTACCTGCGAGGCCACCTACGACGCCGTCGTGGCCAACATGGATGCCTACCGCATCGCCGACGCCGTGGAGTGCATCTTCAATATGCTTCGCCGCGCCAACAAGTATATCGACGAGACTACCCCTTGGTCTCTGGCCAAGGACGAGTCCAAGCGGGAGCGTTTGGGTACGGTTCTCTACAATCTGCTGGAGACCATCCGCTGGGGCGCCGTGCTGCTGAAG
The DNA here is from genome assembly GCA_017532045.1 of Clostridia bacterium. Classification (GTDB taxonomy): domain Bacteria; phylum Bacillota; class Clostridia; order Oscillospirales; family CAG-272; genus CAMEON01. The sequence goes on from JAFXJW010000052.1 coordinate 6,169, forward strand.
CCCATTATTCCCGACACCGCCGCCGAGATCCTGACCAAGCTGGGTACTCCTAATGCTGACTTCACCACCGTGGGTGGCAAGGGAAGCGGCAAGTTTGGCTACCTGAAGGGTGGCGAGGCCGTGGAGGAGTCCCGTGTTCTGTTCGCCCGTATAGACGAGAAGGCCAAGATGGCCGAGTTCGATGCTATCCGCGAGAGACAGATCGCCGAGGCCGAGGCCAAGGCCAAGGCAGCCGCCCCCGTGGAGAAGCCCGAGGGTGTGGCGCAAATCGGCATTGACGACTTCATGAAGGTGGAGCTGCGCACCGCCAAGATTCTCTCCGCCGAGCCCGTGCCCAAGGCCAAGAAGCTCCTGAAGCTTCAGGTGGATCTGGGCTATGAGCAGAGGCAGGTGGTTTCGGGCATCGCCAAGTGGTATAAGCCCGAGGATCTGGTGGGCAAGAAGATCATTCTGGTGGCCAATCTGGCTCCCGCTACCCTGTGCGGCGTGGAGTCCAACGGTATGATCCTCGCCTCGGGCGAGGAGGATGTGAGGGTCGTGTTCCTCCATCCCGACACCCGTCTGGGTGAGAGAGTCCGATAAGATCATTCCTGCAATCCTTGCCTGAATAACAAGAAAGCTCCCCGATCTCGGGGAGCTTTCTTCTTTGCCTGTAGGCGGTTTGGTTGGGGCGTTTGGATGCAGAAACGGCGAGGATCAGTTCTCTGTGTTCTCTCCCTTGTCCATGTAGGGGGTGATGTCGATCCTTTGCAGTTCTGCGGCGGGGATCCTGGATTTGGCCCGCTCGTGGTACTGGATGGTGTTGCGGAGCATGAGGGTGAACTGGGCTTGGGGAGTGCGGCCCTCGGTCTCGGAAATGTAGATGAGCTTGCGGAGAAGATCCTCCGAGAGACGGACGGGGACGGTATAGGTTTGCTTCATGGTAGACTCCTTTCGGGAAAAAGCGAATGATTCTACCCGTCATTATACCATAATCGGGCGGAGATTGCAAGAGGGAAGCGCCCCGATGGGAGATTATTTTCGGGGTTTTCCTATTGAATAGAGCCCTTGGCGATATATCTGAAAAAAACATTTGAGAAACTTGAAAAATTCATAAATTACCTCTTGCATATATGGGAAAAATATAGTATAATAAAATGGCTAATAAGTATTCCCAAGGAAAGGAAGCTTTCGCATTGGCGAGGGCTACGGTTACAACCATGAAAGCAGTTATCACCGTTACGGGTAAGGACAGCGTTGGTATCATCGCCAAGGTGGCTACCGCTTGCGCCGAGTACGGCGCCAATATCGTGGACATCTCCCAGTCGGTTCTGAGCGATTATTTCGCCATGATCATGCTGGCTGACATAGATTCCTTGCGTGTGGAGTTCTCGGAGTTCGTGGACAAGCTGGAGGCGATGGGCAAGGAGAACAAACTGGATATCCACACCATGCATGAGGACATCTTTAATACCATGCACCATATTTAAAGAAGGCTTTGCCTTCTTCAAGGAAACCCTTCCTTGACGGTCTGAGAGACCGTCACAGCCGATGGCTGACCGGAAGGCTTTCGCCCTCTGAAGAAATTTGAAGAAAACCTTTGGCTTTCTTCAATGAAACCCTTCCTTGACGGTCTGAGAGACCGTCACAGCCGATGGCTGACCGGAAGGCTTTCGCCCCCTGAGGAAATATGAAGAAAGCCTGAGGCTTTCTTCAAGGAAACCCTTCCTTGACGGTCTGAGAGACCGTTGCTCTCCTTTTTTTCACATAACACCCGAAAGGCAAATATCATGTTAGATACAAGAGACATTCTGGAGACGATCCAGATGATCCGTGAGGAGAATCTGGACATTCGCACCGTGACCATGGGCATCTCCCTGTTCGATTGCGTCAGCGACGACGGAAACCGCCTGTGCGACAACATCTACGACAAGATCACCCGTAAGGCCGAGCATCTGGTGGCCACGGGACAGGATATTGAGAAGAAGTACGGCATCCCCATCGTGAACAAGCGGGTGTCTGTGACCCCCATTTCCTTGGTGGCGGGGAATATGTCCCCCGACGTGTTCCTCAAGCTGGCTCATACCCTCCAACGGGCGGCTGACACCGTGGGCATCAACTTCATCGGCGGCTATTCCGCTCTGGTGCACAAGGGCATGACGCAGGGAGACCGCAACCTGATCTCGGTGATCCCCGAGGCCCTGGCCGAGACTCAGATGGTCTGCTCCTCGGTCAACGTAGCCACCACCAAGGCGGGCATCAACATGGATGCCATCCGCCTCATGGGCTCTACCATCAAGCGTGCCGCCGCTCTGACGGCCGACCGCAACTCCATCGGCTGTGCCAAGCTGGTGGTCTTCGCCAACGTCCCCGAGGATAACCCCTTCATGGCAGGTGCATTCCACGGTGTGGGTGAGCCCGATACCGTGATCAACGTGGGCGTATCCGGCCCCGGTGTGGTCAGCTCCGCCATCGCTCGCGCAGGGGATTGCGACCTGTCTACTCTGGCCGACATCATCAAGAAGACCGCCTTCAAGATCACCCGTGTGGGTCAGCTGGTGGCTTCCGAGGCCGCTGACCGACTGGGTGTTCCCTTCGGTATCGTAGACCTGTCTCTGGCACCCACTCCCGCCGTTGGTGACTCGGTGGCGCTGATCCTGGAGAATATGGGTCTGGAGTCCTGTGGCGCTCACGGCACCACCGCCTGTCTGGCCATGCTCAACGACGCCGTCAAGAAGGGTGGCGTTATGGCGTCCTCCCACGTGGGCGGACTGTCGGGCGCATTCATCCCCGTCTCCGAGGATGCGGGCATGATCACCGCCGCCAAGCGAGGGGCGCTGTCCATTGAGAAGCTGGAGGCCATGACCGCCGTTTGCTCGGTGGGTCTGGATATGATCGCCGTTCCCGGCGACACCTCCGAGGAGGTCATTTGCGGTCTCATCGCAGACGAGATCTCCATCGGCGTGGTCAACACCAAGACCACCGCCGTCCGTGTGATCCCCGCCGTGGGCAAGACGGTGGGCGACGAGGTGGATTTCGGCGGACTTCTGGGTACGGCGCCCATCATGGCCCTTCGTCCCTACTCCCCCGAAAGGTTCATTCACCGCGGTGGCCGCATTCCCGCTCCCATCCACAGTCTCAAGAACTGATCGGCTGATTTGAATTTTAAAATATATTATAGAAAGGCAGGAAACAAACATGTTCATTTTCAAGGTATTCGGAGCCATCGCCAAGCTGGGCGCAGGTATTGTAGGCTTCTTTGGCAATCTGGCAGATTTTGCCGATCACCTCATTCACAAGAAGGAATACGAGCGCCGCGCCAGACGCCGTAAGATCTTCTGGACGGTCACCCTCTCGGTGCTGGGAGGTATCCTCGTGGTACTCCTTTTCCCCTACCGTCTCATCGTGAAGCGCAACGGCGACTTTGAGATCCGCACGCTGCTTCTCCGTGTCTACCGCAGAAGCGAGGACTACGACATTCCCGAGGGTGGTAGCGACAGCTTCGACATCGAGGCCGCTCCCGAGGACGTGGACGCCATCGAGGCGTAAGGCTCGGATCAAGGAGTTTTCACATGGAGCTTTCGGACATCACCACCCCGGCGCTGGCCTATCTGGGTGACAGCGTGCTGGAGGTCTGCGTCCGCACCTATTTGACGGTTGAGCGGGGGCTTTCCACCTCGGCTCACCTCAATCGGGCGTCGCTGGATTTCGTCCGCGCTTCGGCCCAGTCCGAGGCGATTGGGCGAATGGAGCCCTATCTGACCGAGGCGGAGGCTTCTGTCTACCGTCGAGGACGGAATATGGGTCACGGCAACGTGCCGAAATCCGCGTCGGTTGCGGAGTACCGCCGCGCCACGGGCATGGAGGTTCTGTTCGGGTATCTGCACGTTACAGGGCAGACCGAGCGCATGAATTACCTCTTCCGTCTGGGCTACGGCCTTACGAATCCCGACGAAAACAATACATAACGAGCAGGAGAAACACCGACATGAGTAATTTCCCCAAGGTCGTCTTTACCGTGACCGAAATGGGCGATCAGCCCTATGAGCTGGGCAAGATTATCGTAGAGCTTCGTCCCGACAAGGCTCCCGCCACCGTTGAGAATTTCCTCTCTCTTGTGGAGAGCGGATTCTACAAGGGTCTCATTTTTCACCGTGTCATCAAGGGATTTATGATCCAGGGCGGCGGTATGACCCCCGAGTTCGAGCAGAAGCACTGCAAGCCCATCCGCGGTGAGTTTAAGGCCAACGGCTACATGGCCAACGACATCAAGCACAAGAGAGGCACTCTGTCCATGGCTCGCACCAGCGATCCCGACTCCGCCTCCTCTCAGTTCTTCATCATGCATGAGGACGCTCCCCATCTGGATGCTCAGTACGCCGCCTTCGGTCAGGTCGTAGAGGGTATGGAGGTGGTGGATAAGATCGCCTCCTGCAAGACCGGCCGCTACGGCTTCTACACCGACGTCCCCCGTGTGTGCATTCGCATCTCGGATGCCGCCGTGGTGACTGAGTGATCCCACACCCCAAAATTTACGGTACACCCCGCTTTGATGCGGATGAGAAAATTATAAAAACAAATGGAGGATAGAACAATGAAATTTGAGTTCTGCAACAAGAAAAAGAAGAGTGAGCTGACCGCTGACATGGTGCTGATTGCCGCCGCTGCCGGTGCCATCGCCGCCGGTTGCGTGATCGCTACCTACGAGGCTCTGAAGAGCGAGAAGGGTCAGGCCGCCATTGCTAAGACCAAGGCTGCTACCGTTGCCGCCGCCGGTAAGGTCAAGGCAACTGCCGCCGTTGCCGCCGGCAAGGTCAAGGAGACCGCTGCCGTTGCTGCCGTTAAGGTCAAGGAGACCGCCGTCACCGCTGTGGAGGCCGTCAAGGCTAAGCTGCCTAAGAAGGAAGAGACCTGCACCTGCGGTTGTGGCTGTGGCCCTGACTGCGATTGCGGTTGTCAGGAGGGCGAGGAGTGCACCTGTGAGGGTGACTGTGAGTGTGGCTGTGGTTGCGGCCCCGACTGCGACTGTGGCTGTCAGGAGGGCGAGGAGTGCACCTGCGAGGGTGACTGCACCTGCGGTTGCGAGGAGACTGCTCAGGCTTTTGAGGCTACCGAGACTTCCGTTGAGGCCTGATCTCTGCGGAGTTGATTGATTGAATGAAGGCAGGGAGGGTGTCGTAAGCGGTGCCCTCCCGCTTTTGAAGCAGAAAGAGGCAAGGAGCAGGGAAACGGGGCGGTGTGTCCCACCTGCTCGGAAAGGAAGCGCCGTCATGAAAAGGATTGTTGTATTGGATGCGGGAACCTTGGGGGATGATCTGTCCCTTCTGCCCCTGGAGTCCGAGGGAGAGGTGGTCGTCTATACCGTGTCACCCCCCGAGACGGTTCGGGAGCGCATTACGGGGGCGGACGCCGTCATTCTCAATAAGGTCAGGATCGGGGAGGATCAGCTACCCGACGAGGGAGCGCCCGGCATCATTTGCGTGGCCGCCACGGGCTTTGACAACATTGACCTGGAGGTCTGCCGCAGGCACGGCGTAGCCGTGGCCAACGTGCGGGGATACTCCTCGGACAGCGTGGCCCAGGTGACGGTGGGACTGGTGCTTTCCCTTATCACCCATCTCCCCGCCTACTGTAAGGCTACCGCAGACGGCTCCTACACCCGTGGGGGCAACGCCAACATGCTGACTCCCACTTACCACGAGATCGCAGGGATGACTTGGGGTGTCGTGGGGGCAGGCAAGATCGGCTCTCGTGTGGCCGACGTGGCCCGTGCGCTGGGTTGTCGGGTGTTGACCAACCGCCGTACCTCCGACGGGGTGAGCGTGGATCTCCCCACTCTGCTTCGAGAGTCGGATATCGTGACGGTACATACTCCCTTGACTCCCGAGACCCGAGGCCTCATCGGAGAGCGGGAGCTGTCTATGATGAAGGACGGTGTGATCCTCGTGAATATGGCGAGAGGTGCGGTGACCGACGAGGTCGCCGTGGCCAACGCCGTGAAGTCGGGCAAGCTGGGGGCGTTGGGCTGTGACGTGTACAGTGTGGAGCCCTTCCCCGAGGAGCATCCCTACTACGCCATCCGTGACCTCGAGAACGTGCTTCTCACCCCCCATATGTCCTGGGGGGCGTATGAGGCCAGAGCCCGCTGCCTGAACGAGATGATCCTGAATATGCGCGCCTTCTTCGCAGGGGAGCTGCGGAATCGGGTGGATATTTAAAAAGAGACTGTGCGCCCCTGTTTCATAATGAGAAAAAGACCGTGTACCTTGGATGGGTACACGGTCTTTTTCTATGTAAATCAGAAATGCTCAAAGATGCCTGCGGGACGGCGGGGGAAGGCAGAGAAGAAGTCGGGGGCGGGGGTGCGCCACCTTGTGCCGTGGGTATGGCGGGCAGTGTCGTAGCCGTAGGAATCGTAGCCGAATACCAGCTGGGCAAGGGAGGCGATGTCGGCGTAGAAATCGTAGTCCTCGGTATCGTCGGGAAGCTTTTCTACGGTGGCTTGGCCCTTTGCGTAGGTCACTCGCCACACGCCGTTGATCCTCTCCCCCGACCAAGGGGAGCGGGGAGGCTCGGAGGTCTTGAAGGTAAAGCAGCCTGCCTCGGCGGGGTAGGGAATGGCCTCGAAGAAGCCCCGTATATCGTTGATGCGCACCATGATGTCGGGGAAGATGGTGATGCTCGTGTGCATGTAGTGGCGCAGGCGCAGCTCCACCTCGGGAATCATGGAGATGTTTTCCATCTTGACGGTCTCCATTTCGCCCTCGTACATGCGGATGAAGCCGAAGAGCTTGTCCATGGCCTCGTCGGTCAGGGAAATCAGTTCGTGGACGTGGAGGTTGACGCTGACCATGCGGTTGACCGAGAAGTAGTTTTCAATTTCCAGAATCAGGTAGCCGTCGGGTCTGCCCTCCTGATCGTAGGAGAGGTAGACCTTTTTCTTTTCGTCCCTCGTGGGGAAGTGGTCGGGGTCTCTCCCGAACATGAGGTGACGGCCGTCGGCGGCGAAGGTATTGTACACCTGGGCCAGCTCGGCTTTGTGGGTATCCCCCACGCAACGGACAAGATCGGGGTAGCGGGGGACGAAGTTCAGGGCGGTGATGGGGAACTCCAACACCTTGTGGTCGGCTACCCGCTCAAAGCCGAAGCTGCGGTAGTAGGCAAAGGAGAAGGGGTGAAGGACGGTCAGGGGGATCTCTCGGCGGTCGCACTCGGCGGCCATCTCTCCAATAATTTCCCGCACAAGACCGCTGCGGCGATACTCGGGGTCGGTATTGATGCCCCCAATGCCGCCGCAAGGGATCTCTTTGCCGGCAAAGTGGAGGGTGCGGAAGGAAAGAACGCCGCTGCTCATATGTGCGCCCGTCTCGCTGAGGGCTTGGTAGTGGAGCATATTGGGTGGGATGGGGGAGGTCTTGATGGAGTGGGTCATGGTTAGCTCCTTATGATATGTGTTCGTACCTCAGTCCAAAGCTGGCCGCGTACTTGGCGGCGTAGGAATTCGAGGGACAGTACAGGGTAACGTTTTTACAACCGTCGAAGGCGCCGTACCCGATGGCCGATACCGAGGAGGTGAGGGTGACGGCGGTGAGGCTTTTACAGTCCGCAAAGGCGAACCAGCCGATCTCGGTTACCGAGTAGGGAATGACCACAGTCGAGACGGGGGTGGCTCGGAAGGCGGCCTCCTCAATGGAGGTCACGGGGTAGCCTCCGATGGTGTCGGGGACGGTGACGTGGGGCTCCTTGCCCAGATAGGACAGGATGACGGCTCGTCCGTCCCGTATCTCGTAGTGGAAGGCTATGGAGGCGGGGGCGTCTGCCGAGGGGGTGGTGTCGGGGGTGGTTTCCCGTGGGGTGTCCGTCGGTTGCCCTCCTACGGGAAGGTCCTCGCCTGTGTTGGGGGAGTGCATGAGGGCCAGGCGGGATTCCAAGGCGGCGATCTCCTCCGTGAGGGACTTGATGCGAGCCTCATACTCTGCTTTGGTGATGAAGCTTTCCTCCTTGAGACTCAGAATGGACTCTCTCAGCTGGGAAATGCGGGCTTCGTAGTCGGCGCGGTCACTTTCCGAAACGGAATCCGTCTGGGTGGGCGGTGTGTTGCCCGTGGGGGAGAGGGAAGCGCAGGACGAGAAAAGCAGAGCGGTGAGGGCGGCGCAGATCGTTGCGGTCAGGCGGGCGTTTTTCATGGTATTGTAACTCCTTGGGTGAGATTGTACCCCAAGTATACCATGAGAGACGTGCGGAGGGTGGGGAGTGGTGTCGCCGAGGAAAAATTTTACGTGAGCTTACTCTGGAAGGCCACGGCCCGTCCCAGAATGTGAATACTCTCCAGCTCATGCCCCGAAAAGATTAGGGGCGCATAGGCGGGATTCTCTGCGGTGAGTACCAGCTTACCCTCGGTGGGGTAGAAGTAGACCCGTTTGAGGGTCGCCTCTCCGTCCACCACCACGGCGGCGATCTCGCCGTTCTCCACCACGTCGGTACGCTGGATGAAGACCTCGTCGCCGTCAAAGATGCGGGCGCCGATCATACTGTCACCCTTGGCGGTGAGGCAGAAGTCTGCATGGGTATCGGCGGCGGTGACGTACCCGCAATCGGGATCCTCAACAGCCAGCACGGGCAGACCGCAGGCGATCTCACCCAGAACGGGGAAGCGGCGCAGGCGGAGGGGAGAGATGTTTTCGGGGCAGGAGAGGGTGTCGGGAGCAGGGGGCTCCATATCTGCCGACTTGCCCATGAGCCACAGCTCGGACACGCCGAGAACCTCTGCCATAAGCAGGATGGCGTCGGATTTGGGCAGGAACTTGCCGTTCACGTACTGGCTGATGCGAGCCTTGGAGAGACCGGTGCGCAGGGATAGCTCGGATGCTCGGATGCCGCGGAGCCGCATGGCTTCAGTGAGGCGGTTCTTGAATACGTCCATACTATTTCCTTTCCTGTAAAGGTATTCGGTTGGTTTCCGCTACCATTATACAGGAACGGAGTGGGGTTGTCAAGGGGGTTGGACAAAAAAAGTTAAACAAATTTAAAAAAGTGGCTTGACAATCGGGGGTCTCGTATGTTATACTGTGCGCAAGTTAAGCAAACTTAACCAAATGCCCTACAAAGAGGAAACAGACAAGGAGGATGCCTATGACCATGGAACCGCAATACCCTGTTCACCCTACCCCTGCGCAGAAGCCCTGCGCTACCGAAGAGAACGAGAGCCGAGAGGGGATCTGCCCCTACTTTACCCGTGAGAGAAGTCACGGCGTGGTGTCTTGCGAGTGCGCTCGCCTGAAATTCCCCGATCGGGAGAGCCGTCGGGAAATCGTCTACCGCTTTTGCGCTCACCCCGAGGGCTACAAGGCCTGCATGCTGAAGCAGGCTCTCGACCACTACTATGAAAGGAAGTACGAACAACATGAACAAGCATAAAAACCATCTGTATAAGCTGCTGCCCGCCGCCATGGAGGAGACTGTGAAGCTTTATCACGCATGGCTGGGCTACCTGCTTACCCTGTGCAAGGCCGACACCCTGCGGGTCAAGGCCTCGGATATTACCTCTGCGCTGGATACCTTCTCCTGTACCGTTACCCGAGAGGGTGACGAGTACGTCATTCATCTTGAGCGTCAGGAAGGGAAGTGATCCCATGGCGGAGGAAAAACTGCAAGAAACCCTTCGGGATGCAGGGAGAGCCTCCGAGCCTACCGCCAAGCAGGATGCCGCCAGATGCAAGCGGGTGGAGGATGCTCTCTACCGCCGTGCATGCGGATATAAGGTGAAGCTCAAGAAATCCTACAAGGTCAAAACCGTGGAATACGACCGTGATACCGGCAAGAAGCTGGAGGAGCGGGAGGATCTGAAGGAGGGTTTTGAGGAGGTGCACATCCCTGCGGACGTGCGGGTCTGCGCCTACTATCTCAACAACCGCTCTCCCGCCCGCTGGCGGGAGCATCCTGTGGATGCGGAGGACAGGACTCTTGACGGGGTGGTGGACTATCCCGACATGGAGCTGATGGACGACCCCTCGGATAGAGACGGGGAGGAGATCCATGGCAGAATGTAAGACAGCCCGTCCTGTGGTCTGGAGACCCCAGCCCCGACAGGCTCTGTTCATGGCCCGTCCCGAGGACGAGGCTCTCTACGGCGGAGCGGCGGGGGGCGGTAAGTCGGATGCCCTGGTGCTGGAGGCGCTGCGGCAGATCCACGTTCCCTATTACAAGGGCTTGATCCTGCGCAAGACCTATCCCCAGCTCTCCGAGCTGGTGGAAAAATCCCTGCGCTACTACCCCCTGGTGGACAGGAGGGCTACCTACAACGCCACGGGACACGTGTGGCGGTTTTCCTCGGGAGCGAAGATCTGCTTTGGCAGTCTGCCTCATCCTAAGGACAAGTTCAACTACCAAGGCCAGTCCTACGATTTCATCGCCTTCGACGAGCTGACCCAGTTCACCTTTGAGGAGTATATTTACCTATTCTCCCGTAACCGCCCCAACGGTCCGGGTACTCGTTGCTACGTCCGCGCCACCGCCAACCCCGGCGGTATCGGCCACGGCTGGGTCAAGGAGCGCTTCATTACCCCCGTTCCTCCCATGAAGACTATGTGGGATGAGGTCAAGGTGACCTTTCCCGATGGGCGGGAGGAGGTGCGGCGCAGATCCCGTATTTTCGTGCCCTCTACGGTGTTCGACAATCGCATCCTGCTCCGCAACGATCCCGACTATCTGACGAGGCTGGCCTCCCTGCCTGACGCCGAGCGGAAGGCTCTGCTCTACGGCGACTGGGACAGCTTTTCGGGGCAGGTGTTCGCCGAGTGGCGTAACGATCCCGATCATTATGGGGATCGAGTAGGCACTCACGTGATCTCCCCCTTCCGCATTCCTCCCTCGTGGAGTGTGATCCGTGGCTTTGACTGGGGTTACACCCGTCCCTTTTCGGTTGGGTGGTACGCCGTGGATCACGATGGGCGGCTCTACCGCATTCGGGAGCTGTACGGCTGTCGTGCCGATGGGAACGGTCAGCCTCTCCCCAACGTGGGTATTTGCAAGAACGCCGAGGAGATCGCCCGTATGATCCGCCGTGTGGAGTCCGAGGACCCCAATCTCATGGGGCGAAGGATCCGGGGGGTGGCTGACCCCGCTATCTACCAGCGCAACGGCGGAGCCTCCATCGGGGAGCTGATGGAGCGGGAGGGGGTCTTTTGGGACAAGGCGGACAACACCCGTCTGGCGGGCAAGGCCCAGCTTCACAATCGCCTCGCCTTTGACAGGCAGGGCATTCCCATGCTCTATGTTTTCTCCACCTGCAAGCATTTCATTCGTACCGTACCCGCCCTGGTGTACAGTCAGGTGGACGTGGAGGACGTGGATACCGAGGGGGAGGATCACATCTACGACGAGTGCCGCTATGTGTGCATGGAGAATCCCTGCGCTGCACCACTGGGGGCGGGCGGTGATCTGCGAGCCTTTGAAAATGACCCCCTGAATCTTTATGGGGACACTCTCGCCTCCTATGCAGGACGCATGAGGAGAGGGTGAAATTGCTGTTTATCGGGGAGATGGATATGTGTACTTTTCTCTCCCTGTCGAGAGAAAAGTACCAAAAGAGCGCCACGCAAGGGAGGTCCCCGTGGTGCCTCCCTTATGGAACCCACCACCTGCGCGCGCGACCCCTTCGCCCAGGTCGGGGCGAAGGGGTCTGAATGCGCGGAAGGTCGAGGATACCCGATGGCCCGCACGAACGGCGGAGCGCCGTCCGCGCGGAACACGCTCGAAACGCGGAGAGGGACGGGGAAACTTGTCGCACATCCCCGCGAATAGGCCAAACCCGCGAGCTCGGCGCTCCGCC
>JAFXJW010000053.1 GCA_017532045.1 Clostridia bacterium
CGAGTGCCGCAAGGCACATATCGAGTCCCGTAGGGACATATCGACATCTTTTTTCGTCGATATACACCCTTCGGGTGTTCGATATACCGCTGACGCGGTTCGATATGCCGCTGTGCGCCTCGATATGCCCCCTACGGGGGCATGAGGGCTTTCAGCCCTATAAATCCCAATTTATTTCCCCTTCAATATCTCCACCATGCGGTCATCCACAGGGATGACGATCACCGAGTTTTCCTCGGGGATGGGGATATAACAGGAGGCGGGAGAGAGGGGGGTATTCTCGTAGCGAAAGACCTGCTTGCCCTTGCAAAGGAGGTTACGGGCATCCTTGGCAGCCTCCCCGTCGGAACGGCGGATGACAACCACGGCGTCGTGATCCACGGAGCGAAGCCCCACACGGGCCACCACCTTCATTCTCTTACCCCTGATCTCGGTGATCACCAAATCGTACTGATCCAACCCCTCGGCATCCACGATGGTGTTTGGCTCGATGGCGTAGCGGTAGGATTTAAGAGAGTAGCCGGCGGTCAGATAAATGGCGATAGTCGCACAGAGGACGGCTGCCGTCTGGAACAGAAAGGGGAAGGGCATCCCCTCCATACCGCCCACGCAAAAGAGCACAGCCGTGCCGATCAGGGCGCCGACGACCATGGCGTGAAGGGGCTTTCGGGAGCCGCTCGATTCAAAAGAGTACATCATAAAATATCCTTATTTATCAATAGGTTATATGCATGTAACGGGTAGGATGTCAGACCTCGTTTTCAGGAGTCGCTGAGGCCGCTTCCCCCGCCCTTTGCTCGGCTCTGCGAAGCTGGCCGCAGGAGGCGTTGATGTCGGCGCCCAGCTTGCGGCGGACGGTGGCGCGAATACCCCGCTTCTCCAGAACAGCGGCAAAGGCCTTCACCGCCTCATCACCCGAGCGGACGAATCCCGTCTCCTCCACCTCGTTGACGGGAATGAGGTTGACGTGGATGGGCATGGTGGTGGTGCGGGTTCGCAGGTGGCGATTGAGGACATTAGCCAGCCTGGACGCCCCCTCCACCGTGTCGTTCTTCCCCGCAATGAGGGTGTATTCAAAGGAAAGGCGGCGACCCGTCCTGTCATAGTAGTCCTTGCAGGCGGTGAGCAGCTCGTCCACACCCCAACGGTTGTTCACAGGCATGATGGAGGAGCGGGTCTCATCGTCGGGCGCATGGAGGGAAATGGACAGGGTAATGGGAAATTCCTCCTCGGCCAGCTTGTAAATGCCCGATACCACACCGCAGGTAGACAGGGAAATATGGCGGTAGCCGATGTTGAGGCCGTCGGGATGGGCCACCAGCCTGAGAAATTTCACCACGTTGTCGTAGTTATCCAAGGGCTCGCCAATGCCCATCATGACGATGTTGGAGATCCGCTCTCCCAGATCCTTCTGGGCGGCGATGACCTGACCCAACAGCTCCCCGGGGATGAGATCCCGCACCTTGCCGCCGATGGTGGAGGCGCAGAACTTACACCCCATGCGACAGCCTACCTGGGAGGAGATGCAGATGGTATTGCCGTGGTTGTAGCCCATGACCACCGACTCCACGCAGTGGCCATCACGCAGCTCGAAGAGGTACTTTACCGTTCCGTCCAGAGCCGACACCAGCTTGCGGCGTACTAAGGGAAGGTGGTACTCCGCCACTTCGGCGAGCTTTTCTCGGGTCTTTTTGCCAATATTGGTCATATCAGCAGGGGAAAGCCCCTTGTGAAGCTGGGGGAACATCTGCCCCGCGCGGTACTTGGGCTCTCCCACGGACAGGAGCAGAGCCTCCAATTCTTCGGGGAAAAGAGAGAGTAAGTCTTTCATAAAATATCCTTATTTATCAATGGGTTATATGCATGTAACGGTTATGCTCGGCGAAGCCTTCCCAGAAGGGAAAACACTCCAAAAATGATAATATGCACCACCGCCACGGAGGCACCCGTGGGGGTAGAGAGAAGGAGTGCCAGAAGAAGTCCCGTCAAAGACCCTGCCACCGAAAGGAGAGCGGAGCAGATCACCACCGAGCGGAAGCTGCGAAACAGGCGCATGGCGGACAGGGCGGGGAAAATGATGAGGGAGGAGATGAGCAGCGCCCCCACCAGCTTCATAGCCAGCACGATGACGACACCGCTGACGGCGGCGATGAGAAAATTATAGACCCGAACCCGCACCCCCGCCGAGGTAGCAAAGCCCTCGTCGAAGGTAACGGCAAAGATCTTGTGGTAGAACAGAACGAAGAAGGCGATCACTGCCGCCGAAAGTCCCACGCAGAGCCACACGTCCGTCCCCGACAACGTCATCATGGAGGTGGAGCCGAAGAGGGAGGCGCACACGTCCCCCGACAGGCTTCCCGTGTCGGATGCGGGGAAAAGGTTGAGGAGGAGATACCCCACCGCCAAAGAGCCCGCCGAGAGCATGGCAATGGCGGAATCCCCCTTGATGAGTCGCTTCTCACCCGCCAAAAGCAGGAGAACAGCCACGGCCACCGTCACGGGGAGAGCTACGGTCATGGGAGCAAAGCCCAGCACCGCCGCCACCGCCATAGCCCCGAAGGCCACGTGGGACAAGCCGTCTCCGATCATGGAGTAGCGCTTCAGCACCAGCACCACGCCCAGAAGCCCGGCGCACAGGGAGATCAGCACCCCCGCAACAAAGGCGAAACGGACGAAATCATAGGAAAAGTACAGCTTCAGTTGTTCCAGAAGGCTCATGCGTCCCTCCCTCCTCTCTCGGAGGCCGCCCCGCCTCGGCGGCGGCTGGCGGTCAGTCCTCGGTCTCGGGACACCCCCCGCGCGCCCAGCACGGATCTGGCGTCAGGAGCAGCGCGAACATCCAAAATCCCTCCGATACTGGGGGCATCCCAAGCGGTCTTGGGACTCCAGTCTCCGTAGCTTCCCCCCTCTCGGCGGGCAAACTGCTTGCCAACGGGGGTGGCCAGATACTCCTCGGTAGTGCCGAAGAAGGAGGTTGTCTTACCCATATGAAGGATGTGGGTGGCGTAGCTCACGGCGGCGGAGACGTCGTGGGACACCATGACCACCGCCACGCCCTCTCGGTTGAGGTCGGCGATCATACCGTACATTTCGGTCATGGCCATGGGGTCAAGCCCCGCAATGGGCTCGTCCAGAAGGATCAGATCCCCCGTGGCGCAAAATGCCCGTGCCAACAGCACTCTCTGCTGCTGTCCTCCCGAAAGCTCACGGTAGCACCGCCCCGCGATATGGTCAATGCCCATGCGGGTCATGGCCTTGTCAGCCAGCCGCTTGTGGGAGACCTTCCAAAAGGGGCTCATGCCCTGCTTTTTCAGGCAACCCGACCGCACGATCTCCCGCACCGAGGCAGGGAAATCCCGCTGGGCGGGGGTATGCTGGGGAAGATATCCGATACCTTTTTTGCGTGCTTCGGGATCAACGGTCAGCCTGCCGCCGCTAATGGGATGAAGCCCCAGCATGGCTCTCAGCAGGGTGCTCTTGCCCGAGCCGTTCTCCCCCACGATGCAAAGGTAGCTTCCCCGCTCCAGCGCAAAGCTCACGCCCGAGGCAACCACCCCCGTGTCGTAGGCGAGGGTAAGAGTTTCACATGTGATCAGTGCCATAAATTTCCTTCGTTTTAAAATAATGATATGTTTTAAGGTCTTTTGGGGGTCTTACCCCCTTTTTGGAAAAGGGGGTAAGCGAGGGTATGGGGGCGGCGCCCCCATTACTGCAATGCTTTTTTCAGGTTCTCCAAATTGCCCCTCATGATCTCAATATAAGAAATATTCTCATAATCCGAAACGATCTGGAGGGAATTGAGGGTCAGAATTTCTGCCCCCGTCTCGGCGGCTACCACTCCCGCCACCTTGGCGTCCGAGCCCTCCATGACGAAAATATAGGCCAGCTCACCCAGCTTCACCGCCTCAATGAGCTTGGTCTGGGTCTCAAAGGAGGCGGAGGTCTCGGAGGAGCAGCCGGGAAAGGCGGCTACGCAGTCCAATCCCAGGTGGGCGAAGAGGTAAACGAAGGGATGGCGATCGGCGACCACCACGGTCTTTTTGGCGGCGGCCCTGACCGCATCGTGAAATTCGGTATTCAGGGAGATCAGCTCGGTCTTGAACGCCTCGCCATGCTTGTCCCAGACAGAGGCGTTGTTGGGGTCCACCTCCTTCAGGGCATTTGTGACCGCTATGACGATGAGGGTAGCGTAGTCCACCGAGAGCCAGACGTGCTCATCGTTCCCGATGAGGGCACAGGTGCTGTCCTCGTGGCTGTGATCGTGGTCATGATCCACGGCGTGGATATCGCAGGCCTCCATCATGGAGACCACGTGGGCGACGGTGTTTCCCGAGGCCTTCAAGGAGGCCTCCAGCCACCCCTCCGAGCCGGTACAGACCACCACGTCGGCGCCCGCCAGAGCAACAATGTCCTTGGCGGTAGGCTCAAAGCTGTGCATATCCTGCCCGGGCTTGTACAGGGGCACGACGGTCACCACACTCGTCCCCCCGTCCTCGACGTAGTTCTGCGTCAGCGGTCTTACCAACGCATGGGCGGCGGGACTGGTGACCACAATGGTGGTGCCATTGTTATCGGCGGTGGTGATGGGCCCCTCGACACACCCCGCAAGCAGGGCGATCAAGCTCAAAAGCAGAGCCAAGCACACAAAAAAAGGAGGAATTTTCTTCATCATATTTTTATCCTTACCCGTGACAGTGACCGCAACCGCATCCCCGAGGATGGGCGGGGGTCTGTTTTCTTTCCAAGGAGGCGCAAGCCTCGCAGAGTCCGTAGAGAATGGAACGGCCGCTATCCACCGAAAAGCCGTGGTGGGTGGAGATGTGAGACAAAAGCTCCTCGCTGACGGCGCACTCCAGATGGGTAAGCCCCCCGCAGGTAACGCATTTCAGATGGAAATGGCGGGTGCAATCCCCCTTGCCCACGTACTGGTACACGTAGGCGGACTGGGTATCGCTACGGTATTTCCGCACCGTCCCCTCGCCGCACAACTCGGACAGGTGGCGGTACAGGGTACTTTTGCGGGTCTTATTCTTCCCCGCTATCAAGGTGTCCAGCTCTCCGCACAGCTCTTCGGCGGTGAACTGGCGATCGGGATTGCTCTCCAGAAACGTGAGAAGCCTCTGCCTCCCCGCGGTTTTGTAGGTAGCCATAGCGTCCCTCCTTTCCCTCACGGTTTTCTTCAGTTTATTAGTATAGCACATCCTTCCCCGTTTGTCAACAAATTTGAGAATGATTCTCAAATTTATTTTGAGAATTTGTATTTCAAATTGGGGTTTATCGGGGAGTTTGAAAATGCAAAATGCAAAATGGATGAAGCCTTTTGCTTCGCAAAAGCCAATCTAATGGTAAATTGCGGCAATTTGTAACTTTAAAAATTTCTTGTCCACAAAGGGTATTTGCTGTCATCAATCTCCACTGATCCCTTCTCCC
>JAFXJW010000054.1 GCA_017532045.1 Clostridia bacterium
ATGATCATCAAGATCGACGGTCAGGGCAACAAGATCGACGGTAAGCTCAACCCCTCCTCCGAGATCAAGATGCACATGAGAGTGTATCAGGAGCGTCCCGACGCAGGCGCCGTCGTTCACGCTCATCCTCCCGTAGCTACCGCCTTCACCGTTGCCGGTGTCGAGCTGGATCAGTACATTCTGCCCGAGGCTATTCTGACCATCGGTAACGTTCCTACCTGTGACTACGGTATGCCCTCCACCATGGAGATCCCCGAGTCCCTGATGCCCTACATCCAGAAGCACGACGCATTCCTTCTGAAGAACCACGGCGCTCTGACCGTTGGTAACACCCTGCTCCGCGCTTGCTTCACCATGGAAGAGGTCGAGTTCAACGCAAAGATCAACCTGTACGCCCGCCAGATCGGCGCAGGCGCCAACAGCCGCATCGACGAGATCTCCTGCCACGAGCTGGAGAGACTCATGGAGCTGCGTAAGAAGATGGGTCTGCCCGGTAAGCATCCCGGTTGTAAGTCCTGCCCCAACAAGGGTACCTCCAACTGCAAGTGCAAGGACAACGCCGGCAAGTGCGACTGCGGCGGTCACGGCGCAGCTGACAACGATCTCGTCGCCGAGATCACCCGTAAGGTTCTGGCCGCTCTGGGTAAGTAATTCCCTTAGTCGGAACCGTCACTTACACAGAAAGGAAGAACCGATATGGCAATCAACTGGACTGAAGCGCAGGTTGCCGAGCTGGTCGCGAAGGTCGTCTCCGAGATCCGCTCCGGTTCCCCTGCTCCCACCGATAACTGGAACTCCACCCAGTACAACGGTCGCAAGCTGATCGGCGTTTACGCCACCATGGAGGAGGCCATCGCCGCCGCCGAGGCGGGCTACAAGGCCATCCGTGCCACCAGCGTGGCTGACCGTGAGAAATTTATCACCTCCATTCGTAACTACTGCCGAGCCGAGGCTGGCACCATGGCCGCCCTCGGTGTAGCCGAGACCAAGATGGGTCGTGTGGATCACAAGACCGCCAAGCACATGCTGGTGGCCGACAAGACCCCCGGCACCGAGGACATCGTGGCTGAGGCCAAGACCGGTGACTACGGTCTGACCCTCACCGAGCGTGCTCCCTTCGGTGTGGTGGGCGCCATCACCCCCTCCACCAACCCCTCCGAGACCGTCATCTGCAACAGCATGGGCATGATCGCCGCCGGCAACGGTGTGGTGTTCAATCCTCACCCCGGCGCCATCGCCACCTCCAACTACGCCGTTGATCTGGTCAACCGCGCCGTCCACGCCGTCGGCGGCCCCGAGGTTCTGGTAGCCTCGGTTGCCAAGCCCACCCTGGAGACGGCGGACGTTATGTACAAGCACCCCTCCATCAAGCTGCTGGTCTGCACCGGCGGCCCCGGCGTGGTCAAGGCCGTGCTTTCCTCCGGCAAGAAGGCCATTGGTGCCGGTGCCGGTAACCCCCCCGTCATCGTGGATGACACCGCCGACATCGAGAAGGCCGCCCGTGACATCATCGACGGCTGCACCTTCGACAACAACCTCCCCTGCATCGCCGAGAAGGAAGTCTTCGTATTTAATAACGTGGCTGACCGCCTCATCGCAGGCATGCAGAAGAACGGCTGCATCCTCCTCACCCGTGAGCAGGCTGACAGACTGGCTGAGGTCGTTTTGAACAAGAAGGTCAACGAGAAGACCGGTAAGGTCTCTTACGTGGTCAACCGTGACTGCGTAGGCCGTGACGCCCGTGTCATTCTCGCCAAGATCGGCATCAACGTGGGCCCCGAGATCCGCTGCGCCATCGCAGAGGTTCCCTTCGAGCATCTCTTCGTGCAGGAGGAGCTGATGATGCCCATTCTGGGTATCGTCCGTGTCAAGGACATTGACGAGGCCATTGATCTGGCTTGCAAGGCCGAGCATGGCAACCGTCACACCGCCCACATGCACTCCAAGAACATCGACAACCTCTCCCGCTTCGCCAAGGCGGTGGAGACCACCATCTTCGTCAAGAACGCTCCCTCCTATGCGGGCATCGGCTTTGGCGGCGAGGGTCACTCCACCTTTACCATCGCAGGCCCCACCGGAGAGGGTATCACCTCGGCCAAGTCCTTCACCAGACTCCGCCGCTGCGTGATGGCCGATCACTTCCGCATCATTTAACCAGGGCGCTGCCCTGGACCCGCTCAAACCCTTTTACAAAAGGGTTTGAGAATCCCAAAATCTTTAAAAAGAATTTAGGGATGTAGGGGCCGACGTCCTCGGCGGCCCGAACAAATCGAGGACAAGTTCGCAGAAAGGAAAGAAAAACAATGGATATTTCCGCTAATCAGATTGAAGCCATTGTCCGCCAGGTCGTAGCCTCCATGGGTGCCGGTTCTACCGCCCGCAGAACGGCCGCAGGTCCTCTGCCCAAGGTTGCCAAGGTCGCTATGCTGGTAGGTCCCAAGAAGATCGAGATCCAGGAAGTTCCCCTCCCCGAGCTGGGCGAGGACGACATCCTGATCAAGGTCGAGGGCGCCGGTGTCTGCGGTACCGACGTTCATGAGTGGAAGATGGATCCCTTCGGCCTCATGCCCGTGGTTCTCGGCCATGAGGGTACCGGTGAGGTCGTCTACTGTGGCAAGAACATCGTCAAGGACACCGCAGGTAACCCCATCGGCGTTGGCGACAAGATCGTTACCTCCGTTATCTCCTGCGGCGACTGCTACAACTGCCGCATGACCCCCGGTCGCACCAACCTGTGCGCCAATCAGGGCGTTTTCGGCCTGATCGGTGACAAGAGAGGCTCCGCCGAGGGCAACCGCGCCAACGGCTGGTTCGCCGACTACATGCTCATCCGCGGCGGCGAGGCCTCCGGCGCTACCTTCTTCCAGGTCAACGAGCTGAACCTGAATCAGCGTATGATCCTGGAGCTGGCTTGCGTTTGCGTCCACGCTCTGGAGAGAGGCCAGAAGACCGGCCTTCTGAACTTCGGCTCTAAGGTTCTGGTTCAGGGTTGCGGCCCTGTGGGTCTGGTGATGATCACGGTTCTCCGTGCCGCCGGTATCAACCACGTCATCGCCGTGGACGGCAACGAGGACCGTCTGAAGGTCGCTCAGAAGATGGGCGCTAAGACCACCATCTGCTTCAAGCGTCCCGACGAGGACACCATTGACAAGCGCGTTGCCAAGGTTCAGGCCGTTGCCAACGGCGTGGGCGTTGACTTCGCCTTCCAGTGCACCGGCGCTCCTGTTGCCGCCGCTGACATTTACGCATACATCCGCCGTGGCGGCGGTATGTGCGAGATGGGCTTCTTCGTCAACAACGGCGAGTACTCCGTCAACCCCCACTTCGCTATGTGCAACAAGGAGATCGACATCGTCGGCTCTTGGGACTACTCCGCTGAGGACTACCCCAAGACCGTGGCCTTCCTGAAGCAGTGTCAGGAGATGAACATCCCGATCGAGGAGCTCATCACCCACACCTTCCCCCTCGATCAGATGAACGAGGCTATGGAGACCAACGTGGCTCAGAAGGGCATCAAGATCGCCTATATCGCTAAATAAGCAAAGGAGTTACCCATATGGCAGCTCTTGGAATGCTTGAAGTTTACGGCTTTGCTACCGCCGTGGTCGTCGCCGATGCCTGCGCTAAGGCCGCCGACGTCAAGATCGTGGCCATCGACCGCAACAAGCCCGCCAACGCCGACAAGTGCGAGGTGCCGCTGGTTATGGTCGTGAAGTTCGAGGGATCTCCCGCCGCCGTCGAGGCCGCCCACGATGCGGGCAAGGCCGCCGCCGAGGAGCGTGGTCTGTTCATCACCTCGAAGATCATCGCCGGGCTTGATCCCAGCGTGGAGTGGTTCGCACATCTGACCGCTACCGGTCGCGACAAGCTCCGCAATTACACCACCGTTGACGGCCGAAAGGTCTAAAGCCCTTTCCGAAGGTCTGACCCTTCCCCGCGACGCATACACAATCTCAAAAAAAATTTTTAAAGGAGAATACAACAATGAACGAAGCTCTTGGTATGGTTGAGACCCGTGGTCTCGTAGCTGCAATCGAGGCAGCTGATGCAATGGTAAAGGCCGCTAACGTTACCCTGATCGGTTCCGAGAAGATCGGTTCCGGCCTGGTATCCGTCATGGTCCGTGGCGACGTCGGTGCTGTTAAGGCCGCTGTTGAGGCCGGTGGCGCTGCCGCTTCTCGCCTGGGTGAGGTCGTTGCCACTCACGTTATCCCCAGACCCCACACCGACGTGGACAAACTCCTGCCCTCCATCTAAGGAACGCCTTACAAGGGCTCTGCCCTTGACCCGCTCAAGGGACTTTTTGAAAAAAGTCCCTTGAGAATCCCCAAAAACTTTAAGTAATTTTTGAGGATTGGGAAAACGTTCTTGCCTACCAAACGAAAGCGAGGTACTGAAAATGGAAAAGGCAATCGCACTGCTCGAGGTACAGGCAATGGTTACGGCCATTGTTGGTCTTGACGCTATGATCAAGGCCGCTGACGTGAAGCTGATTCACGTCGAAAAGAGACTGGGCGGTCGTCTTGTGACCGTGGTGGTTGAAGGCGAGGTTTCGGCTGTTCAGGCCGCCGCCGATGCCGGCAAGGCCGCCGCCGCTGAGGTTGGCTCTGTCAAGCTCTGCGAGGTCATCGCGCGCCCCCATTCTGAAGTCATGAAGTTCCTCCGCACCGATCCCATTCCCTGATCGGACGGATGTAACGAGATAATTCCCCATACACCCAACTCACAAACAAAAAACAAAATTTTCTTAGGAGGAAAATACAATGAACGAAGCTCTTGGTATGGTTGAGACCCGCGGTCTCGTAGCTGCAATTGAGGCTGCCGATGCTATGGTTAAGGCTGCCAACGTTACCCTGATCGGTTCCGAGAAGATCGGTTCCGGCCTGGTATCCGTCATGGTCCGTGGCGACGTCGGTGCTGTTAAGGCCGCTGTTGAGGCCGGTGGCGCTGCCGCTTCTCGCCTGGGTGAGGTTATTGCTACTCACGTCATCCCCAGACCCCACACCGATGTGGATAAGCTCCTGCCCAAGATCTAAGGAGCGATTTATGGGGCTCTGCCCCATACCCCGCAAGGCCCTTTCCCCCAAGAAAGGGCCTTGACCCCAAGGAATTTTTAGGACACACGTATTATAAATGGGAGAACGAATGCTCTTTTGAAAAAAAGGCCGTTGGTTTTTCAATTTGTAACTACTATGGAAAGAGGTTTTGAATATGGAACTGAACGCAAGCACCATTGAGGCGATCGTCAAGAAGATCGTCTCCGAAATGGATGCCCCCGCCGCATCAAATGATCTAACCATTCCCGTCGGCATCTCCAACCGTCACATCCACCTGTCCCGTGAGGATCTGGATACCCTCTTCGGCAAGGGCTACGAGCTGACCCCCATCAAGGATCTGTCCCAGCCCGGCCAGTACGCCTGCAAGGAGCTTCTCACCATCATCGGCCCCTCTATGCGTCCCATTGAGAACGTCCGTGTTCTGGGCCCCATCCGCAAGGAGAGCCAGGTTGAGATCTCTGTCACCGACTCCTTCGTCCTGAAGGTCAAGCCTCCCGTCCGTGAGTCCGGCTCTCTGGCAGGCTCCGCCCCCATTACCATCATCGGCCCCAAGGGTATCGTTACCCTGAAGCAGGGCTGCATCATCGCCAACCGCCACATCCATATGAGCCCCGCTGACGGCGCTCGCTTCGGTGTGAAGGACGGCGACTACATTACCGTGGACGCCTTCAGCGGCACCAAGCGTACCCGCTGGTTCGACGTACAGGTTCGTGTCAGCGACAAGTTCTGCTTGGAGATGCACGTGGACACCGACGATGCCAATGCCGTGGGCTTCAAGAACGGCAGCACCGTAACCATGGTCAAGGAATAATTCAACAAACGAAGAAAGAACGGAGTACATCATGCTCAAAGGAAAAGTCGTGGGTACCATTGTGTCCACCAATAAATTCGATTCTCTCCGGGGCTACAAGTTTCTGGAGATCCAGCTCAAGGAAAAGGACGAGCTGACCGACCGCTACATCATCGCCGTGGATCGCTCCATCAGCGCCGGCATCGGCGAGGAGGTACTGGTGGTCACCGGCTCCTCTGCCCGTGCCGCCGTAGGTGACATCAATGCCCCCGTGGATGCCGTCGTGGCAGGCATCATTGACAAGCTTCAATTTTGACCCTCCTTCCGTGGGATCCTCCGAGAATCCTGCCCGACAGATCCCATCGGGCAAGGCATCCGAGTGACTCCACAGATAAAACCTATTAATAAGGATACCGATTATGGCAGATTTGAAACAACTCCTCAAAGACAATGGCGTTGTCGGCGCGGGCGGAGCGGGCTTCCCCTCCTACTGCAAGCTGGCCGAGGGTGCTGACACCCTGCTCATCAACGCGGTCGAGTGCGAGCCCCTGCTCTACACCAGCTACACCCTCATGCAGGAGCGCATCCGTGACATCATCATCGGCATGCGCGCCGTTATGGAGTACGCCAACATTCCCCGTGGCCTTTTGGCTGTGAAGGACTACCGCGCCCAGAAGCTGGGCTATTCCGACGGTCAGGAGCTGGCTCCCGGCGTGTTCATTAAGTACGTTCCCAACGTCTACCCCATGGGTGACGAGATCAACCTGATCTACACCGCTACGGGGCGTGTTGTTCCTCCCGGACAGCTCCCCATCACCCGCGGCGTGATCGTGTTCAATACCGAGACCATCTACAACATCGGTCTGGTGGTGCAGTTCAACCAGCCCGTGACCAAGACCTACCTGACCATCTCGGGTGACACCGACAAGGCCTACTGCGTCAAGGTTCCCGTTGGCATGAAGATCGCCGAGGTGCTGAAGATCATGAACGTGGAGGTGCCCGACACCCACGTGGTCATCGACGGCGGCCCCTCCATGGGTACGGTGGTCAACCTCAGCACCGACGTGGTCAAGAAGCCCTGCTCGGGTCTTCTGATCCTACCCAAGACGATCCCCGCCGTGCAAAACAAGCTCCGCACCAAGGAGGACAACTTCCGCCGCGCGGCCTCTGTTTGCTGCCAGTGCAACCGCTGCACCGACCTGTGCCCCAGACACCTGCTGGGCTACCCTCTGGAGCCCCACAAGATGGTGCGCTCCACCCTGTCCGCCGCCATGGCCGATCCCGAGCTGATCAAGACCGCCACCATGTGTTGCGGCTGTGACATTTGCAGCACCCTGGCCTGCTGCCAGGATATCTCTCCCATGCAGATCATCAAGGAGTACAAGGGCATTCTGGCCAAGAACCGTATGAAGTATGTGGCCGACCCGAGCGAGCAGTTCACTCCCTCCCCCGAGCGCGAGGCTCGTATGGTCAGCGCCGGCAAATGGAAGGAAGTACTGGGCGTTGCTAAGTATGACAAATTCCCCCCCATCTACGTGGAGGAGAAGCTGAAGGCTTCCGAGGTCTTCGTGCCCATGTCCCAGCACATCGGTGCTCCCGCTGTTCCCATCGTTGCCGTTGGCGACCACGTTGAGGAGAACCAGATGATCGCAAAGGCTGACGAAGGCCTGTCCATCCCCCACTTCGCTCCCATCTCCGGTCGCGTCACCTACGTGGACGCCAAGACCATCGTGATCCACGCATAAGAGAGGTAAAGAAATATGTATCAGGCTATTGGAATTATCGAACTGAAAAGCATTGCCAAGGGCATCGAGGCCACCGACGCCGCTCTGAAGAGCGCAGGCATCCGCCTCGTTCAGGCTCACCCCTCCTGCCCCGGCAAGTATGAGATCATTCTGACCGGCGCCATCGCCGACGTAACCGCCGCCGTGGAGTACGTCAAGGGTCGTTTCGACGACCGCATGATCGACTCCACCGTCATCGGTCGCATCGACGAGCAGGTCATCACCGCGCTGTTCGGCACTCAGCCCGGCGAGCAAAAGGGCTCCGTGGGCATCATCGAGGCCTACTCCGCCGCTTCCACCGTGAAGGCCGCCGATATCGCCGTCAAGACCGCCAAGGTCTCGGTTCTGGAGCTTCGTCTGTCCCGCGGTATGGGCGGTAAAGGCATGGTCATCGTCACCGGTGACGTGGGCGACGTGACCGCCGCCATTGAGGCCGGCGCTCAGCACGCCAAGGATCAGGGTCTGTTCTGCAACTCTGCCGTGATCCCCGCCCCCCACGCCGAGCTGTGGGCTCAGCTGTAAGAGAACGATTCTTGGGGCGTTGCCCCGGTACGCAAGGGCTCTGCCCTTGAGAATCCCCAAAAACCTTTGAAACCTATGGTTTTCAAAGAAAAAGTAAGCCGAAAAACGAGGTTTACTTCCCTTTTAACGTTGCCGTTCCCGAATATTTCGTATGTATAGATAAGTGAGGGTCATCCTATGTCCGAACTGAAATTTGTTATTGAAAAGAGCCCCCGTATCGCTCGGCTCATCCACGATCTCTACAAGGATATGCCCGAGATCGAGGCCGACCGCGCCGAGCTGGTTACCGAGAGCTACAAGCAGACCGAGAATCTGCCCATCATCAAGCGCCGCTCTGCGGCCTTCCGCCACATTCTGGAGAACATTCCCATCGTCATCCGTGATGGTGAGCTGATCGTGGGCTCCAACTCGGTGGCGCCCCGAGGCTGCCAGACCTTCCCCGAGTTCTCCTACGAGTGGCTTCCTCCCGAGTACGAGACCATCGCTACCCGTGAGGCCGATCCCTTCTACATCTCCCCCGACACCATCCGCCGTCTGGAAAACGTGCACCCCTACTGGAAGGGCAAGACCGTCAGCGATCTGGCCGCCGCCAACATGGATCCCGAGGTGCTGGACGTATTCCTGAACCACGGCATTTTCACCGTTGGTAACTACTTCTACAACGGCGTTGGTCACGTCAACGTCAACTACGAGAAGGTGATCAACTGCGGTCTGGAGACCTACATCCAGGAGTGCATTACAGAGCTTTCCAAGCTGACCCGCGGTCAGGGCGACTACGCTCAGCGCCGCAGCTTCCTGGAATCGGTCATTGAGAGCTGCGAGGCCGTCATCGCTTACGCCCGCCGTTACTCCGATCTGGCGCTGTCTCAGGCCGCCGCCTGCGCCGACCCCGCCCGCAAGGCCGAGCTGCTCACCATCGCCGAGGCCTGTGACCGTGTTCCCGCCAAGCCCGCCCGCTCCTTCCACGAGGCCTGTCAGGGATTCTGGTTCATCCAGCAGCTCATGCAGATGGAGTCCTCGGGTCACTCCATCTCCCCCGGTCGCTTCGACCAGTACATGTATCCCTTCTTCAAAGCCGATCTGGACGCAGGCAGGATCACCTACGAGGCCGCTCAAGAGCTTCTGGACTGCATTTGGGTCAAGCTCAACGACCTGAACAAGGTGCGTGACGCCGCTTCCGCCGAGGGCTTTGCAGGCTACGGTCTGTTCCAGAACCTCATCGTGGGCGGTCAGGACGAGCACGGTCTCGACGCCACCAACGATCTTTCCTATATGTGCATGGAGGCCCAGATGCACGTTCGTCTGCCCCAGCCCTCCCTGTCCATCCGTGTGTGGAACGGTTCTCCCCATTCCCTCCTGATCAAGGCCGCCGCCGTTACCCGTGAGGGTATGGGCGTTCCCGCCTTCTACAACGACGAGGTGATCATTCCCTCCATGATGTCCCGTGGCTACACCCTTGAGGATGCCCGCGGCTACTGCATCATCGGTTGCGTGGAGCCCTCCGCCTGCCACAAGACCGACGGCTGGCACGACGCCGCCTTCTTCAACATGGTTCGTCCTCTGGAGCTTGTGTTCTCCTCGGGTATGGACAAGGGCGAGCAGATCGGCCCCAAGACCATGGACGTGCTGGAAATGACCAGCTTTGACCAGTTCTTTGACGCCTACAAGACCCAGCAGGAGTTCTTCATTGAGATGATGGCCCAGGCCGACAACGCTGTAGACGCCGCTCACGCCGTCCGTTGTCCCCTGCCCTTCGAGTCCTGCCTCATCGACGACTGCATCGCCAACGGCAGAAGCGTGCAGGAGGGTGGCTGTCACTACAACTTCACCGGCCCTCAGGGCTTCGGTATCGCCAACGTGGCCGACTCCCTGGCCGTTATGCGCAAGCTGGTCTTTGAGGACGGCGTCATCACCATGGCCGAAATGAAGCAGGCTCTCCGAGACAACTTCGGCAAGGGCGCTACCAACAAGCGGGCTATGGAGCTGACCACCGAGGCCGCCAAGATGCTGGACGCCGAGGGCAAGGAGATCAACGCCGATCTCATCAAGGCCATCTTCATGGGCTTCAAGAACGCCGCTCACATCTCCGCCGACAAGAAGGCTCGCTACGACGACATGCTCAAGATGATCGCCGACGTACCCAAGTACGGTAACGACCTCCGTGAGGTTGATCTGTTCGCCCGTGAGGTGGGTCAGACCTACACCAAGCCTCTGCTGGCTCATACCAACCCCCGCGGCGGTATGTTCCACGCAGGCCTGTACCCCGTATCCGCTAACGTCCCCCTGGGTCACCAGGCGGGTGCTTCCCCCGATGGCCGTCTCTCCAACACCCCCATCGCAGACGGTGTAGGCCCCATGTCGGGACGTGACGTGAAGGGCCCCACGGCTACCGCCAACTCGGTATCCCGTCTGGATCTGGGCGACGCCTCCAACGGTACCCTCCTGAACCAGAAGTTCCATCCCTCGGCCCTGGCCGGCGAGATGGGTCTGGAGAAGTTCGTGGCTTACCTCCGCGGCTTCTTCGATCAGAAGGGCATGCACGTGCAGTACAACGTCATCTCCCGTGAGACCCTGCTGGACGCCCAGGCTCACCCCGAAAACTACAAGACCCTGGTGGTTCGCGTGGCCGGCTACTCCGCCCTCTTTACCACCCTCTCCCGTTCTCTCCAGGACGACATCATCAGCCGTACCGAGCAGACGGGACTGTAAGAACGGGGAGTACGCCAAGGGGAACTTTTGCAAAAGTTCCCCTTGGATCCCCTCAAAACCTTTAAACAATTATTGATTCATCCTTTTACAATCCTTTCCCCATAAACAAATACCCTTTTTAAAGGTTTTTGGGATTCCAAAACCCTTTTTGTAAAAAGGGTTTTGGCGGGGCTTGGGGCAGCGCCCCAAAGAAAGGACCCTACATGGCAAACTACTACGACCAGACAGGTCGGATTTTTGATATACAGCGCTTCTCCATTCACGACGGCCCGGGCATCCGCACCATCGTGTTTCTGAAGGGCTGTTACCTGCGGTGCCGCTGGTGCTGCAATCCCGAATCTCAGGAATACAAGCTCCAGGAGCTGACCATGAACGGCACCACCAAAACCGTGGGTCAGGACATCACGGTTCGTGAGCTGATGGAGGAGATCGCCAAGGACGAGGTGTACTACCGCCGCTCGGGCGGAGGCGTCACCCTGTCGGGCGGTGAGGCTATGGCCCAGCCCGATTTCGCCGAGGCCATTCTCCGTGCCTGCCATGACCGTGGCTTTAGCACCGCCATTGAGACCACCGCCTTTGCGGATCGGGACGTGGTGGCCCGCCTGATCCCCCATATTGACCACGTCATGATGGACATCAAGCACATGGATTCGGTGAAGCACGAGGCCTTTACGGGACAGCCCAACGAGAAGATCCTGGCCAACGCCCGCTACATCGCCGAGCATGCAAGCCACATGGTCATCCGTGTGCCCGTGATCCCCGGATTCAACGATACCCCCGCCGAGATCGCCGCCATCGCGCGGTTTGCCGAGTCCCTCCCCGGTGTGCATGAGCTGCACCTGCTTCCCTACCACCGACTGGGCACCGACAAGTATGCGGGTCTGGGCAGAGAATACACCCTCTCCCACATCACCCCTCCCTCAGTCGCCCACATGCAGATGCTGAAGGAGACAGCCGAGCGGGAAGCCTGCAAGCTGACCTGCCACCTGCGGGTGCAGATCGGCGGATAATGAACTGAGCCCACGCCAGGCTCACACAATGCAAAACTTTCGAAAGGAAATCCTACCTTATGAAAGAACTGGAAATGCACGATAAAATGCGGATCGTACAAGAGCTGGTGCCCGGACGGCAGATCACTCTGCTCCACGTCATCGCCAATCCCGATCCCATCCTCTATCAGAAGCTGGGTCTTGACCCCAAGCTGGACTACTCCCACGCCGCCATCGGCGTGCTGACCGTCAGCCCCGCCGAGACCGCCGTCATCACCGCCGACATCGCCATGAAGTCCGCCAACATTGATCTGGGCTTTGTGGATCGCTTCTCAGGCACCCTCATCGTCACCGGCCGTGTGTCCGAGGTGGATTCTGCCTTTACCGCCATCGGGGAGTATTTCAGAGACACCTTGAAGTTCACCGTCTGCGAGAAGACGAGAACCTAAAGAGAGCGAAGGAGAGCGCCAAAGGAAAACTTCTTGCAAGAAGTTTTCCTCTGGACTTCTTTCAAGAACCTTTCAAACACATATATTATCCAATGCTTTTTGTAAAGGTTTTGGGATTCCAAATCCCTTTTGCAAAAGGGTTTTGGTGGGGTATGGGGCAACGCCCCATATATATACAATCATGAAAAACTGATCCTGATGGGTCGTGTAGCGGCGGGCAAGACCACCCTTACCCAAGCGCTTAGGGGGGAACAGCTCCACTACTGCAAGACCCAATACATCAACTATCACAACACCATCATCGACACCCCCGGGGAGTACACCGAGGTGGCGAAACTGGGCGCGGCGTTGGCTTTGTACGCCTACGAGGCCGACGTGGTGGGTCTGGTCATCGGCGCGGACGAGCCCTTTTGCGTGTTCCCACCCTGCTGTACCTGCCTTGTCAACCGCCCCGTCATCGGCATCATCTCGGGCATCGACCGTGAGGGCGCCAATATCGAGCAAGCCGAGCGCTGGCTGAAGCTCTGCGGATGCGAGAGGATCTTCCCCTGTAGCTCCTACACGGGCGAGGGCTTGGAAGCCATTATTGCGCATCTGCGAGAGCCGGACGACGCCCCCGATGCGCTACCGATATAGAGCGAGGAGCGCGCCGGGGGAAACCTTCTTGCAAGAAGGTTTCCCCCAGACCCCTTTCCAAGAACCTTTATTAAAGGAGTTATAAGCATGAGTGAGACAAAGACGAAGGTAATCTGCTTCGCCAACAACAAGGGCGGAAGCGGAAAGTCCACCACCTGCGCCAACGTGGGTTACAGCATGGTCACCGAGGGCAAGAAGGTTTTGCTCATCGACGGCGACATGCAGATGAACCTCACCCTGTCCTACTTCGACGAGGAGGCGGCTCTCGGCTTCAACGAAAGCGGTGAGAACCTGTACGCCGCCATCAAAGGGCAGAAGGAGCTGACCCCCTTCATCCGCCACACCGCCTTTGAGGGGCTGGATCTCATCCCCTCCTCCATTCTCATGAGCGGTATCGAGGTGGATCTCTTCACCATGTGGCAGAGAGAGTTCATCCTGAAGCAAGGTCTTTCCAAGATCCGTGAATCCGGCGAGTACGACTACATCCTCATTGACGCACCTCCCACTCTGGGCTGTTGGGTCATGAACATCATGTGCGCCTCCGACTTCCTCATCATCCCCGTGGAGGCCTCCCCCTGGGGTCTGTTCGGTCTGGCCAACCTCTTTGAGTTCTACGAGAAGCTGGAGCGCCTCGCGCCCGATCTGAGCATCATGGGCGTGGTGGTCACCAAGGCCAACGAGCGCAAGAACCAGTTCAAGCAGGCCATTGACGTGCTGGGGGAGTTGGACAACGTCCGCCTCTTTGACACCTACATCCGCATTGACTCGGCCATTGAGTGGTCCCAAGAAAACAGTCTGCCCGTCATGGCTTACAAGAAGTCCAGCCGTGCCGCACAGGAATATCTGACACTTTCCAAGGAGGTTATGGAATATGCCCATCGGTAAAGACAGCATCAAGACCCGCGTTGCAAAGGTGAGCGCTACCGAGGTAGCCGAGACTCCCGCCGCCGAGGTCAAGGCGCCCGCCAAAAAGGCCGCCGCTCCCAAGAAACCTGCCGCCCCCAAGACGCCCAAGGCAGAGAGCAAGACCGCACCCGCCAAGAAGCCCGCAACCACCAAGGCTGCAGCTCCTAAGAAGCCTGCCGCTCCCAAGGCGCCCAAGGCTGAGGCTCCCGCCGTGGAGACCGCCGTTTTGGCTAACGTCGCCCCCGAGACCGTCGCCGCCGTCATTGGCCACGACGAGAAGAAGGCCGCCGACAAGGTCAAGATCGGTCAGAAGCTCCCCACTCACCTGCTCTGATCCCATAGAAAAACGCCGCTCACGGAAAGTCCGTGGGCGGCGTTCTTTTCGTGTATGCTCATGGTCATAACTCCAAGAGCAGAGCCTCCAGCGCCTCGTACTGCTCCCGTTCCTGTCGGATGATCTCCCGCAGCTCGGAGAGGACGGCGGCGTCCCTCGCCGCGGCGGCCAGAGATTCCAGCTCGGTGATGCTTGCGGCCTCAGCTTGTAGGTCTTGGCGAAGCATCCGCCGCACCACGGGCAGAGCGCGACAGGAGGCGTCCCCCGACAGATCAATGCGGGGGGTACGCATCCGCATGGTCACCCCCGGGTCGCCTCCCAAGGCTCGGATAAGGCGACCGAGGGTATGAAAATGAGTCATGTCCTCCCTTGAAAGCCGCAAAAACTGCTCGGAGGCCTCGGTGTCCAGCCCCTCGGTGAGGAAGTGCTGATAGGTGTAGGTGATGACTTGATTCAATTCCTCGTTGTAGGCTCGCATCATGCGGGCGGCCAGTCGGGGGTCGGGTCGGATGGTGGGAGGAATAGCGGCATTGTTCATAGTGGCCTCCTTGGGTCGTGTTGCTGACAGGGTATGCAGGATGTGGGGAGAGAGTGACAAATTGTGGTTTGTCGGGGAGGTCTCCCCGTACCCCGTTCCCCCACGTAGGGGTGAAGGGCGAAGCCCTTCATTAAGAGAAGTGGCCGGGGGTATTGGGGGCGGCCGTGAGCGCCCCAATGCGCACCGGAAGGTGCAAGAAAAATTTACGAGTCTATATAGGAATTTCTCTTTTCACAAAAGAAATTTTGTTGAAAACCTTCTTGCGGCTTCCGCCGCGCGTCAGGGCGTTTTTCCGACAAGCCGCACCACGGCAAATGATGCCGTAAGGGCAACATTTGCAGGCCGCAACCTTCTCGGTTAACCTCAGATGGTGTTCGTGTTGCGGCTGACGCCCCCGACACCCCAGGCCTCCTACTTTTGCTTTGCAGGGCTTCGCCCTGCACCCCATAAAAGAGGAAACCCAACTAACCGACAAACTCCAATTTATAAATTTTCTCCCCTCCGAGCAGTTTTCTGCACAGAACATCTTGACATTTTGTCTGTCTTCGGGTAAAATATGGATAAGAATATTTACAGCACGGAGAGGATCGCGGCGACTTGTCGCCGCCACCTCCAATACATCGCACAAAGGAGATCAACCATGATCCAATTCGGCACAGGCGGCTGGCGCGCCGTCATCGGTTCTGACTTTATCGAGAAAAACATCTGCCTCGTTACCGAGGGCATCTGCGCCCTCATGAAGGAGGAGGGCAAGACGGACAAGCCCATTGTCGTGGGCTACGACCACCGCTTCCTGTCCGACATGGCAGCCAAATGGATGGCCGAGGTCTTTGCAGCAAACGACGTAACCGTGTGGTTCATGAACCGCTCTGCCCCCACCCCTCTGGTCATGCACACCGTCATGCGTCAGAATCTGTACTACGGCGTGGAGATCACAGCCTCCCACAACCCCTCGGACTACAACGGCATCAAGCTCATCGTAGAGGAGGGCCGTGACGCTCCCCTGGAGACCACCGCAAGACTGGAGCAGCTCATCGCCGAGATCGAGGAAAGGAATATCCCCTCCCCTCGCATCCCCTTCAACGAGGCCTGCGCCAAGGGTCTGGTAACCTACCGCAAGAACCCCTTCAACGACTTCATCGACGACATTCTGGACATTCTGGACGTGGAGACCATCCGCAGCCACGGCGCCCGTGTCCTGTTCGACCCCATGTACGGCTCGGGTACATACCCCCTCATGGTCATCCTCTGCACCGCCCGTTGCACCGTGGACATGATCCACAACACCCGTGACGCCCACTTCGGCGGCCACCATCCCGCCCCCTCCGTGGCAGGTCTGGCCGAGCTGCGCACCCGTGTGGTAGCCGGCAAGTACGAGCTGGGTATCGCCTTTGACGGCGACGGCGACCGTCTGGGTATCATTGACGGCAACGGCCGTTACCTCTCCGCCAACGAGATCCTGGTCATGCTCTACTGGTACCTCCATGAGATCAAGGGCTGGCGTGGCCCTGTGGTGCGAAACCTGGCCACCACCCACATGCTGGACGCTATGGCCGCCGACTTCGGCGAGACCTGCCATGAGGTTCCCGTAGGATTTAAGTACATCTCCGCGGGTATCGACACCCACGACGCCGTTCTGGGCGGTGAGTCCTCGGGCGGTCTGACCGTCCGTGGCCATATTCACGGCAAGGACTCCATCTACGCCGCTTCCCTATTCGTGGAAATGGTCTCCGCCGTGGAGAAGTCCCCCTCCGAGATCATGGACGAGTTGGAGAGAAAGTACGGTCACTTCGAGATGGTGGAGGACAACATCACCTTTACCTTCGAGCAGAAGGCCACCGTCAACCACATCATCTTTGAGGAGAAGAGAATCCCCGACTTCGGCAAGGCCGTAGCACGGGTGAGCTACGAGGACGGCTGCAAGGTCTACTTCGAGGACAACAGCTTCGTCATCTGCCGCTTCTCGGGCACCGAGCCCCTGCTCCGCATCTTCGCCGAGGCCGGCGATGCCAAGACCGCCAAGGACTACATCGACGCCTTCCGTGATCTTCTGGCGCTGGAGTAATTCCGCCAAAACTCAAAAGGGACACCGCAAAGCGGTGTCCCTTTTCTCATACAAAATCAGCTTACGCCTTGCCCGTGACCTTCAGGGTGTGGATCTCAAACGCGCCGAAGGGCAAGGAGACGGTGTTGCCCTCGCAGGCAAGAACCTCCGTGGTATTCTCGCTCATATCGCAAAGCTCTACCTTCTCCACGTCAAAGCCAAAAGTAATCCGGGTGGCGGTGGTGGAGTTGCCACACTCAAAGAAACGGAAGATGTAATCCTCGCTGTCCTCAGCCTGCTTGACGACCTCACAAAGCACGTTGCTCTTGTCGCAGGTCACCATAGAATAGGTGGTGGGGATGCAAGTCTCCGCACCGGTAGCCTTCTCAACCATCATGGGATTGTTGAGATCGTATGCGCAGGCGTACATGGCAGCGGCGTCCATAGTCCCCCCATGGGGATAGAGGGAATAGGTGAAGCGATTCTCACCCATGTCCGCATCAGGATCGGGGTAGGTGGGGGCGCGGAGGAGGGTCAGGGTCATGACCGTACCGTGGATGTCGTAGCCGTACTTGCAATCGTTGAGCAGGGCCACGCCGTAGTTACCCTCGGAGAAATCTGCGAAGCGGTGAGCGCAGACCTCAAACTTGGCCTTATCCCAAGAGGTGTTCTTATGGGTGGGACGCTCGGTGGTGCCATACTGGATCTCGTAGGTAGCACGGGAGGCGTTGATGTTCACGTCAAAGGCGGCCTTGATGCCCTGATGCTTCTCCTGCCAGTCCACACAGGTCTCAAAGTCAATGCGGTCGATGTCCTCGTACAGCCAGATATTCTGGGTGAAGGTAGAGCTCATGTGCTTGCGCACGATCTTGATACCGGCACGGACACCGTCGCTGATCTGCTCTACGGATTCCACCTGATCAATGGTGGCGTACTTGTCGATGGTGTACTCACTCCACTCCCAGGCGTCGTACTGATCGGGGTAGTCGGCATAAACACGGAACTGGTTGCCCAGGCCGCCCTTGCGGATCACCTCACGGTTATTTTTCTTGTCGTAGATAGAGCGGATATTCATGTTAGCGTCGAACTCAACCTTGAAGAACTTGTTCTCGCAGGAAGAATTCGTGGTCTTGACGGTGTTCTCGGTGTTGAAGCTCTGCACGCAGGCGTAGCCCTTGGCGGGGATACCGGAAACATAGGCGGTCTTTCCGTCCACCTTGACGATGCCGTTACCGACGGTGGGATTGGGATTGAACACCACGTATCCCTCGTCGGCGGCAATACCCGCGGCGATTCTCTCCAGGGCGGGATCCATCTGCCCGTGGGCGATAGACTTCATGACGGCGTAGTCCTTATCGCACTGCTCGTAAACCTCTTTGATGGAGGAGCCGGGGATGATATCGTGGAACTGGTTGGTCAGCACCATCTCCCATCCCTTATGAAGCTCTTCCCTGGGGAAGGCCGTGCCGAAGAGACGGTTGCTCATGCTGCAGAGAAGCTCGGTGTTGAGGTACAGCTCCTCGCAACGGCGGTTGTTCTTCTTGTTCTTGGTCTGAGAGGTATAGGTGCCTCTGTGGAATTCCAGATACAGCTCGCCCTGCCATACGGGGAGGCGAGGGTTGTTGTCCACGTTTTCCTTCAGACGGGCCAGGAAGTTGCCGGCAAAGTCGATCTTGAGAGCAGGGGTGCCGGGGATCCCCTTCTCCAGTCTGCGGGCGATCTCCAGGTACTCCTCGGTGGGACCGCCGCCACCGTCACCAAAGCCGAAGGTAAGGAGAGACTCATTGGACAGCTCCTTCTGCTGGAAACGGTTGTGGGTTCCCGCCACCATAGTGGGATTGGTTCTGCCCACGTAGGTGGTATATCTCGTAGGAACACGGCCGGGGGCGATGTCCTGGGCGGGCAGGAAGTAGGTATTGATCTCGGTGCCGTCGATTCCCTTCCACAGGAAGGTATCGTAGGGCATCATGTTGGTGTCGTTCCAGCTGATCTTGGAGGTGACGAACCAGTCCACGCCGCTCTTGCGGAGGATCTGGGGAAGGGCGGCGGCGTAGCCGAACACGTCGGGCAGCCACAGGATGTGGTTGTCCACGCCGAACTCCTCCTTGAAGAAGCGCTTTCCGTACAGGATCTGTCGAACCAGGCTCTCGCCCGAGCTGAGGTTGCAGTCCGCCTCTACCCACATAGAGCCGTCACATTCCCAACGACCGTTCTTGATATGCTCACGGATCTCCTCGTACAGCTCGGGGGCCTCCTCCTTGAGATTCTGATACAAAAAGGCCTGGGAGGACATGAACTTGTACTCGGGATACTTTTTCATAAGCTCCAGCACGGTGGAGAAGGAGCGCTGTACCTTTTCTCTGGTCTGCTTCAGCGTCCAGAGCCAGGCGCAGTCGATGTGGGTGTGTCCGATGCCCGTCACGGTGAGGGTGGACTGATTCTCGGCGCAATACTTGCCGTAGAACTCCTCGTCCATGTATTTGCTTGCCTCGCTGACCGATGCAAAGAAGGCCTCGGAGGGAACCTTGTACAGATCCAAGAGATCAAAGGCATGGCTGAGCATGTTGACGATGATGCGGTACTCGCTGCTGTGTCTGTCGAGATAGGACAGGGTCTCGTAGGGAGTGTAAATATCATACCACAGCTTTTCTACCTCACGATTCAGCTTGAACAGCTCCAGAATGAGGGCGGCAGAGGTGGGCACGATGCCCGTATAGGCGTACAGAATGACCTCATGCTCACCACCCGAGGGGAGATACAGTCTGGTATGGTTGATGTCCAGACCCTGTACCATTCTGCCGTCAACATAGGCGATGAACTGGGGGTTGTCGGGATCCCATCCGCCGGGGAAATTGGTAATGACCTTGATGAATACGTCGTCGGGATCACAGTCCGCAGGGACGGTCACCTTGAACTTGAACCATGCGTGGCTATCGTAGCCGTTGCCCCAGGTGTCCTTGAAGGTGTCAAAGGGGACAAGGGCCTCGTCCGAGGGCAGCTCCCCCGGGGCCTTATACTCACAGGGACAGTACCTGACGTCGGTGATCCTACCGAGGGAGTACGCCCGATGTTCGTTGAGGATGTGCAGATATCTGGCGATCTTTTTGTACAGAGCTTCCATAGCCGTCTCCTTGCGCCGTTAGATTATTTTGATAGTTTTTTCATGCATCTATCGTGAAAAATTATACCATAACCGAGGAGCATTGTCAATAGAATCCCCCAAATATATCCTTCGGAATCTTGCAGAAGGAGCAGGACTTTCTCTGGCTTTTTCTCCCCTCCCTTGTTGACTTTTGAGCCGATCTATGGTATGATATACCCAAAGGGCGGGTATATTCCCCCGCCGCCATGGCTATATTCAGAAAGGACGCAATCCATGAACATACAAAAGCTGTTCCCCGTATGCAAGGACTACCTGTGGGGAGGACGAAAGCTGAAGGAAAAATACGGCAAGGACTACCCCCTCGACCCCTGCGCCGAGAGCTGGGAGCTTTCCTTCCATCCCGACGGAAGAACCCTGCTGGAGGACGGACGAACCCTGGAGGAGTCGGTCACACAGGCGGAGCTGGGCACCAACACCCAAGACTTCCCCTTCTTCCCCGTTCTGATCAAATTTATCGACGCCCGAAGCAATCTGTCGGTTCAGGTGCATCCCTCCGACGGGTATGCCCTCACCCATGAGAACAGCCTCGGCAAGACCGAAATGTGGTACATCGTGGAGGCCGACGAGGGGGCGGGCATCTATCTGGGCTTTAACCGCGAGGTGACCGAGGAGGAGTTCAAAAACGCCATTCGGGACAACACCCTGACCGACCTGCTCCGCTTCTACCCCGTCAAGGCAGGGGAGTGCTTCTTCATCCCCGCAGGCACCATCCACGCCATCGGCGCAGGATGCCTCATCTGCGAGATCCAGCAGAACAGCAACCTGACCTACCGTGTGTACGATTACGGTCGGCTGGACAAGAACGGCAATCCCCGTGAGCTCCACGTGGAGAAGGCCCTGCTGGTGACGAGACGCAAAGTGTGCGAGCCCAAGACCCTCTCGGGCAACACCCTGGGCATCAGCAAATATTTCAACGTCCGCAAGCTGGAGGTCTTTGGAGAGATCACCCTCCATGCAACCGAAAAGAGCTTCCACTCCGTCACCTGCACAAGGGGCGAAGGACACATCAACGGCGAAGCAGTGAGACAAGGAGACAGCTTCTTTGTCCCCGCAGGATTTGGAGCATACACGTTAGGAGGAAACATGACCGTGATTCTAACCGATATTCGCAAATACTATTTGGGCATTGACCTGGGCGGCACCTTTATCAAGGGCGGCATCGTGGATGACGAGGGCAACATCATCCTGCGAGACAAGATCCCCACCGAGAGCCACAAGGGCGCAGACGGGGTGGTGGCCAACATCGTCTCCCTGTGCCAGTGCCTGATGGCCAAGACCAACCTGACCGCCAACGATCTGGTGGGCGTGGGTATTGGCGTTCCCGGCATGATCGACAGCCAAAAGGGAGAGGTCATCTACTCCAACAATCTGGGCTGGAAGGACTTCTCCATCTCCGAGAAAGTCAGCGAGGCTCTGGGACTCCCTGTAAGGATCGCCAACGACGCCAACGTGGCCGCTCTGGGCGAGACCAAGTTCGGCTGCGGAAAGGACTACCGAAACTCCGTCATGGTCACCCTTGGCACGGGCGTGGGCAGCGGTATCGTCATTGACGGCAAGCTGTTCGAGGGCAACCGCTCTGCGGGCGCCGAGATCGGGCATACCACCATCGTGGCAGGGGGCGAGCTTTGCACCTGCGGCCGTCGCGGTTGCCTGGAGGCCTACGCCTCCGCCACCGCCCTGATCCGAGACACGAGGCGTGCCATGGAGTGTAGTCCCGACAGCAAGCTGTGGGAGATCGCATCCCTTGACACGGTCACGGGCAAGACCGCCTTTGACCTGTGGGAGACCGACGCCGTAGCCAAGGCCGTGGTGGACAATTACCTGGAGAAGCTGGCCGTGGGTCTTGTCAACGTGGCCAACGCTCTCCGCCCCGAGATCATCATTCTGGGCGGCGGCGTGTGCAGCGAGGGCGACCGACTGGTAAATCCCCTGCAAGAGATCATGAACCGTGACGTCTACGCCGGAGACAAGGGCCCCGCCGTCAAGATCCTCATCGCCACCCTCGGCAACGACGCAGGCCTTTTGGGCGCCGCGGCGCTGCTGATGTAAAGGGCGGTGAGGCAAAAAAGATCAGGCATATGCGTAGTGCCCTTAAGGACACTACGCAGCGATATAAATCCCTTACGGGATTTGCGATATACGCTATCGCGTGCGATATATCTTCGATGCGATATGCCCTGCGGGGCGTGAAGGGGATTTATATCATATCGCAACCGACCGCAAGGGAGGTTATATCGCTTTTGAGCGTAGCTTGCATGGCAAGCCGCGAAAATATATCGCATTTGCGAAAGCAAATATATCGCCATAAAAAAGAGCTTCTGTGTCCACAGAAGCAGTGCTTGCAAAGAAAAGAGGACGAGGCTTTTACAGCTCCTCGTCCTTTTCCTGTCGGTAGGTAACGTACTTTATTAAATTTCAAAAACTGTCCTTTAGAGTACGCACCTTATGCCTGATCTTTTTTGTTGAAATCACTCTTCCTTCTCAAAAGCATCCTTACCCAGTCCGCAGACGGGGCACTCGAAGTCCTCGGGAAGATCCTCGAAGGGGGTGCCGGGGGCGATGCCGTTGTCGGGATCGCCGACGGCAGGATCGTATTCATAGCCGCAGGGGCAAACGTATTTCATGGGTGTGTACCTCCGTTTTGAGTTTCTTTATATTGTTCCCTCCCAAACAGAACCTTAATCAGCGGCGGGAGACAAGTGAACTGCCCCAAATTGTACGGACAGCACAAAACCAGCCTTAATGGCAGAAAATATTAAATTTTAAGCAACGAACTGACATCGCGCGTGGTTTTACTATACAAGAAAAGCCACCCCAACCCGCAACAGTTGAGGTGGCGTTCCTTATCTGATCTCCTGCTCCAGATCCTCGAACAGGGGCGAATTGAAAAAATCCTGAATGGTGATCTCCAGACCGTCGCAGATCTTTTTGATGGTATTAATCTGGGGATTTTTGTTGTTTCCTCTAACAATATTGCTCAAGGTAGATTGAGTAATTCCGCATACCAAGGACAATCCGTTGACCGTAATCAAATTTTTTCTGCACAGATCTAATATTCGCAAACGGACAGCTTCGCCGATGGTCATGAGTTGTTCTCCTAACTTTTTAAGGTTAACACCATTTTACAAAGGATGTGTAAAATTTGCAAACCTTATTAGGTTGACAAACCAAAGAAGATGTGGTATAATTCAACCGCAACCTTTTTAGGTTAAAAATCAAAATACGGAGAAATAATATGTCACTCAAAAATTGCACCGAATGCGGCAAAGTAGTTTCCACCCAAGCGCGGTTTTGCGTTCATTGCGGGAACGAGCCCGCCGGTCGGTTCAAAACCTGCATCGACTACTGCACCGAGGATATGGCCACCCCCGACCGCCCCGCCTGCTTTACGCACCATCCCGCCTGCCCGGCCTACATTTACGATGACCCCGAGGCGGTGGAAATCCACAAAAAGAAAAAGAAGAAGGCCTTGAAGCGGGTGTTTCCGTATTACGGATGATCGTCCCGGCATCACAGGACATCCATCTCTTTGAGATGACAAAAAGGAGCCGGCCGAAGCTGACTCCTTCATGGTATTTCATTTGGATTATTCCTCTTCCTTCTCAAAGGCATCCTTACCGAGGCCGCAAACGGGACAAGTCCAGTCCTCGGGCAGATCCTCCCAAGCCGTGCCGGGGGCGATGCCGTTATCGGGATCGCCGAGGGCGGGATCGTATTCATATCCGCAGGGGCATACGTATTTCATGGGTGTGTACCTCCGTTTTGAATTCTTTTTATTGTTTCCTCTCCCACCGAACTTTAATCAACGGGAGGAGCAAGCCCCTCCCCTACAATGATGATTTAAGGGTTTTTGGGAGTCTTGAACCCTTTTTGCAAAAAGGGTTCAAGCGGGTTCCAAGGGCAGAGCCCTTGGCGTTCTCCTTAGCCGAAGTATCTTGCCAGCAGGCCTGCAAATGCCTTGCCGTGGCGAGCCTCGTCGCGGGCCATCTCGTGGACGGTGTCATGGATGGCATCCAGGTTCAGCTCCTTAGCGGCCTTAGCCAGCTCAAACTTGCCGGCGGTTGCGCCGTTCTCGGCCTCCACTCTCATCTCCAGATTCTTCTTGGTGGAGTCGGTCAGGCACTCGCCCAACAGCTCTGCGAACTTGGCGGCGTGCTCGGCCTCCTCAAAGGCGGCCTTCTCCCAGTACAGGGCGATCTCGGGATACCCCTCACGGGCGGCCACACGGGACATAGCCAGGTACATACCTACCTCGGAGCACTCGCCCTCGAAGTTGGCACGCAGACCCTCCTTGATATGCTCGGGGGCATCCTTGGCCACGCCGACGATATGCTC
This sequence comes from Clostridia bacterium, assembly GCA_017532045.1. Lineage (GTDB taxonomy): Bacteria > Bacillota > Clostridia > Oscillospirales > CAG-272 > CAMEON01. The sequence goes on from JAFXJW010000054.1 coordinate 24,257, forward strand.
GGCAGCCCAGGTCATGTTGCCTTCCTTAACTTCCTCAAACTTGTCGTCGCCCTTGACCTTGCATCTGGGGCACTGCTCGGGGTAGTTCTCGGTCTCAATGATCTCGCCGCAAACCTTGCATCTGAACTTTTTCATGGTAAATTCCTCCTGAATTGTTTTTTAATTTTTTGTTTTGATTGGTGAGCCCGATCTCGTCGGCGCTCTTTGCTTTTGGGGTCGTTCTCTACTGTATGATGCCCATGAGGTCTCCCAGCCCCAGCCCGTCGCTGACCACCATAGCCACGGTGATCCGATCCAGCCGCTCGGTGAGCTGCCGATTCAGTTCCTCGAAAACGTGGTGCAGGCGGCAACAGTCCTTGTTGGGATTGTTGAGACACACGTGGGTTTCCGACAGACACCGATTGATCTCAATGGGCCCGTCGATGGCCTCAATGACCCGCCTGACCGTCAGGGTCGCAGGGTCAACGTTCAGGCTGTAGCCGCCTGTTGCCCCTCGGCTGGTCTTGACCAGATCAACCTCCGAAAGCTTATGCAGGATCTTCAGCCCGAATCGGGTGGGGACGGCCACCCCCTCGGCCAACGTAGCCGCACCGACGATTGTATTGCCGGCGGCTGACTCCTTGGCCAAAAGGCACATCATACGGAGGGCGTAATCCGCTTCCTGTGTGATCTTCATGGTCGGCCTTTCCTTGTGCTTTTTAATTGTCACCGTTTTGGTGTGATTTGATTATACACCATGTCAAGACATTTGTCAATAGGTTTTTGAAAAAAATTTGAAAAAATTTTGTCATTTTTTCAGCCACAGATCCCGCTTCCCTTTTCGACCGTGCAAATTCGGGGAAATGTGTTGACTACCAATTGATTGTATGGTATAATGCAAGCAGTGATTCCCCATACCCCCATAATATAAGGAGAACAAAATGGAACCCATGTTAGTAGCAACGGGTCTTCGCAAGACCTTCACCCTGTCCCGAAAGCAACAACAGATCGAAAAGTCCAACCAAAAGGTCAAGGTGGCCGTGGACAATCTGTCCTTTGTTGCCAACAAGGGAGAAATATACGGCCTGTTGGGCCCCAACGGCGCAGGTAAGACCACCACTCTGCGCATGCTGGCCACCCTCATTCGTCCCGACGAGGGAGATGCCCTCTTGGACGGGATCAGCGTGGTAAACAATCCCGATGCCGTCCGCTCCCGCATCGGATTTTTGACGGGCGAGCTGAAGCTGGAGGATTTCTTTACCCCCAACTATTTGTTTGATTTCTTCTCGGATCTCCATGGAGTTGACCCCGCCGTGGCCGCCGCCCGCAAGACCGAGCTGTTCGAAAAATTCGGCATTGACCGCTTCGCCGAGGTCAAGGTGGCCAACCTGTCCACGGGCATGAAGCAAAAAGTGTCTCTCGTGATCTCGGTGGTTCACGATCCCGACGTCATCATCTTCGACGAGCCCACCAACGGCCTGGACGTCCTCACCGCCAAGGTGGTCACGGACTTCCTTCTGGAGCTGCGGGAGCGGGGTAAGACTGTCATCCTCTCCACCCATATCTTCAGCCTGGTGGAGAAGCTCTGCGACCGCGTGGGGGTCATCATCAACGGCCGCATGGTGGCCTGCGACACCCTGCCCGCCGTCTGCGACGGTATGAGCCTGGAGGATCGCTTCTTTGAGCTGTACAAGGCCCACGTGGCCGAGGAGGTGTAATATGAAGAACATACTCACCGTCATGAAAAAAGAGTTGCGCCGCTTTCTGGGGGATCGGCGTATGCTGGCCACCCTCGTCCTTCCCGGCATTCTCATCTACGTCGTCTACTCCCTCATGGGAAGCGCATTCAGCGACGTCATGGGCGGCACGGAGGATATGGAATACCGTGTACTGACCCACAACCTCTCCCCCACGGTGGCGACGATCACAGAGCAATCGGGCTTGAACATCACCTACGTCGCCTGTACCGACTGCGCCGAGGAGCACAGCCCCGAGGCCATCGCCGAGAGCATCAACGAGGGGGGCTACCACGCCTATCTGGTCTTCCCCGAGAACTTCGACGAGAGCATCGCCACCTACGACCCCGCATTAGGTCTGCCCGCCCCCGAGGTGAAGATCTACTACAACTCCTCCGACGCCGATTCAGCCACGGCCTACTCTACCCTGCTGGCCCTGTTGGACGCATTGGAGTCCTCCATGACCAACCGCTTCGACGTGAATATGTCCCAAGACGTAACCTTTGACGTCGCCTCTGAGGAGGATGTGACGGGGATGCTCTTCTCCATGCTCATGCCCCTGCTTCTCGTCATTCTTATGTTCTCCTCCTGCATGGCCATGACCGCCGAGTCCATTGCGGGCGAGAAGGAGAGAGGCACCATCGCCACCCTCCTCATCACCCCCATCAAGCGGTCTGAGCTGGCTCTGGGTAAGATCGCCGCCCTGTCCGTCATGTCCCTGCTGGGCGGCCTGTGCAGCTTTACGGGCGTGCTTCTCGCTCTGCCCAAGCTCATGGGCGGCGAGGCCTTGGGAGCCGTGGACGCCTCTGTTTACACCGTCTCCGACTACGCCATGATTCTATTCATCATCCTCTCCACCATTCTGGTGTTCGTCTCCCTCATCGCCGTTCTGTCGGCTCTGGCCAACTCGGTCAAGGAGGCCTCCACTCTGATCTCCCCCCTCATGCTGGTGGTGACCGTCGTGGGTGTCAGCGGTATGTTCACCGGCGGAGCGCAGAGCAACGCCCTGTTCCTCATCCCCGTCTACAACAGCGTGCAGTGCATCAGTGGCGTGTTCTCCATGAGCTATGAGCCCCTCCAGATCATTCTGACCGTGGCGGCCAACCTCGCCACCACCGGCCTGTTCGTCGTCCTTCTGACCCGCCTCTTCAACAACGAGAAGGTCATGTTTAAAAAGTAACTTAAGGGGGCTTTGCCCCCACGCCCCCACCAAAGAACTTTTTGGCAAACATCCTCGCTTCGCTCGGGGCAAATTTGCCTACGGCAAAGTTTGCGAAGTTCTTTGGAATCTCAAAAACCTTTAATAAATGTTTTAAAAGTTTTGGGAAGTCCAGAAACCCTTTCTCAAAAGGGTTTCTGGTGGGGTGCAGGGGTAAAACCCCTGCCCAATAAACCCAAGCCCAAAGGAGGAAAGCCATGAAGCTCAACAAGGCAAAAGCTAAGGACATCGCCTGGCACAGCGGAAAGGCTCTGCTCTGCGGTCTGCAGCTTCTGGCGCTCTGCTTTATATCCTCCAGATCCATCGGACAGTTCATAGACTTTCTGAAAAACGACCTCATCATCCGCAAGGGATCGGCAGCGGAAGCGCTTCTGTTCTTCCTCCTCCCCATAACGGCAGTGATCCTGTTCGCCGCCTTCTGGCGGTACTACGATCACATTGACGATCGGAGCTTCAATCGCTTCCGCAAGGCCTACAAAAACGACGAGCAAGTCCCCAATCTCCTCCGAGAGCCCGCCTATCGGGCGGGGCTGATCGCCACGGTGCTGTGCGCCGCCCCCGTGATCACCCTATCCCTACTTCTCGCCCTCCGCGCCACGGGCATGGGACTATTTCTGTGCTTTATCGTGAGCATCCCCGTCTCCATTTCCCTCACTGTCGGTCTTTCCCTGCTCCGCATCCGCCACCGCTCTGCCCTGTGGTTCGCCCAGCGAAACCTCCCTGTGGACACCGATAAGGCTCGCATCGTCCCCCGCATCCTCTACGCCATCGTGTTGTTTGCCTCGGTCGCTGCCATGATCTTCTTGGGGTTCACCATCCTGATCCCCTTCTTCGGCTCTCTGATCCTCGGCATCATCCGCCTGCTCTGGAAGCCCATCCTCATCCTGGGCGGCATCCTGCTTTTGTGGCTCTTTCTCTACCACGCCCTCCGCCGCATGGGAGCTCGCCGTAAATTCCTGAAGCGGCTGACCAATATGCGGGATCGGGGCGAGCTTTCCTACGAGATCCACGGCTCGCCCTACCTGTCAGCCTTTTGGGAGCGAATCCCCTTCGGCCTCACGATCACCGACGCCCCCCACCCCGACGGCAAACGCAAAGGGGACATTACCTATCAGGTGGCCTTCGCCAACTGCAGATTCCGCCGAGGCATGGTGATCCTCTGCGACAACAACGTCTTCCGCTTCGTCCATTCCATCAATTTCCGTACCATTGCCCAGCAGAACTGGGGCAGACTGTCCGTGGCCTCCTCCAGCATCGTTTCCATGCCCGTTGCCTCCTTCTACTCCAACCACTCCTTCGATTTCCCCGAGGGAGAGGGCAAGCGCATCCTGCTGGTCGACCCCGCCCCCCGTGTCCTGTGTATGCACGGCTTCCGTGAGGGGGAGCTGATCGTCCTGGACAACGCCTCCGAGGTCTTCGGCTACACAGTGTACGGAAAGAACTCCTTCCTGAATTTACTGGAACGCACCTGATATTCCCCCCAAAAACAGGGAAAACTCCTGTATCATACCTCATTTCTCTTGAAAGGAACCCCCCACCATGCTCAAAACCGTTCTCTTTGATCTGGACGGAACCCTGCTCCCCATGGATCAATCCGTCTTCATGAAGGACTATTTCGGTCGTCTTCTTCGACGCCTCATCCCGCTGGGCTACACCCCCGAGGTGTTCCACGCCGCCATGAAGGCAGGGATCGCCGCCATGGTGCAAAATGACGGCAGCCGCACGGGAGATGAGGCCTACTGGGCGGCCTACGCCGCCGCCTGCGGTAGGGATCTCCGGGAGGAGCTGCCTATTCAGAAGGACTTCTACGAGGGGGAATTCAACGAGGTCTCTGCCTCCTGCGGATACAATCCCAAGGCAGCCGAAACGGTACGGGCGCTCAAGGAGAGGGGGCTCCGCGTCATTTTGGCCACCAATCCCCTGTTCCCCCGCATCGCCACCGAGATGCGCATCCGCTGGGCGGGTCTGACCTCCGAGGATTTCGAGTTCTTCACCGCCTTTGAGGACATCGGCTACTGCAAGCCCAATCCCGCCTACTACAAGGAAGTTCTCCGCCGTGCGGGACTGGATGCCGCCGATTGCCTCATGGTGGGCAACGACGTGGCCGAGGACATGATGGCGGGGGCGGCCGCGGGCCTGCGGGGCTTCCTCCTGACGGATTGCCTCATCAACACCCCCGGGGCTGACATTGAGCAGTACCCCCACGGGTCCTTTGAGGAGCTGAACGCCTATATTGATCACCTTCTTGAAGAAAATTGATCTCCAACAAACAACCGCCCGTCACGGACATCCGTGACGGGCGGCTTATATTTTTACGGTTCAGAATCACTTACCCTGCAGGGCGCGGCGCTTCTTCATCATCTCCTTCATTCGGATCTCGGTGTTCAGAATGACCTTGCGGAGACGGATGGACTTGGGGGTGACCTCGATCAGCTCATCGTCGTTGATGTACTCAATGGCCTCCTCCAGGGTGAAGATGCGGGGAGGGGTGAGCAGGAGCTTCTCGTCGGCGCCCGTGGAGCGGACGGCGGTCATATGCTTGGTCTGGCAGGGGTTCAGGGCGATATCATCATTCTTGGGGTTCTCGCCCACGATCATACCCTCGTAGACCTGGGTCTGGGGACCAACGAACATCTGTCCGCGCTCCTGGGTCTTGTACAGACCGTAGCGGGTGGTCTCGCCCGCCTCGGAGGCCACGAGAGAGCCGGTGAATCTCATGACCACCTCACCACGGTAGGGCTCGTAGCCTGCGAAGAGGGTGTTCATGATGCCCTCGCCGTGGGTAGCGGTGAGGAACTCGGAGCGATAGCCGAAGAGGCAACGGGTGGGGATCTTATACTCAATACGCATGCGGTTGCCCGATCCCAGGGGAGTCATCTCCAGAAGATCGCCCTTGCGCTGGCCCAGCTTCTCCACCACGGGGCCCACGTAGTCGTTGGGCACGTCCAGGGTGACGTGCTCCATAGGCTCGCACTTCACGCCGTCGATCTCCTTGTACAGCACGCGGGGGTTGGAGCAGGTCAGCTCAAAGCCCTCGCGGCGCATGGTCTCGATGAGGATGGAGAGGTGCATCTCCCCACGGCCTGCCACACGGAACTCGTCGGTGGTCTCGCCGTCACTGACACGGAGGGACACGTCCTTCAGAAGCTCACGGTAGAGACGGTCACGGATCTGGCGGGAGGTAACGAACTTGCCCTCCTTGCCCGCCAAGGGGGAGTCATTAACGGCAAAGGTCATTTCCAAGGTAGGCTCGGAGACCTTGACAAACTCCAGAGGCTCGGGGCAATCCGTGGCGGTAACGGTATCGCCGATGGTGATCTCCCCTGCGCCCGAGAAGCACACGATATCGCCCATGGTGGCGGTCTCAACGGGCTTACGCACCAGGCCGTCGATCTGCATGACGGTGACGATCTTGGTCTTGCGAGGAGTGGCGCCGGAATGGTAGTTGCAGATCATAGCCTCCTGACCCACCTTGATGGAGCCTCGCTCGATACGGCCAATACCGATACGACCCACGTAGTCGCTGTAGTCAATAGAGGAGACCAGAAGCTGAAGAGGACCTTCCTCGTCGCCCTCGGGGGCGGGGATGTAGTCCACGATGGTATCAAAAAGGGGAGTCAGATCCGTACCCATATGGTCGGGATCGAAGGAGGCGATACCGTCACGGCCCGAGCAGTAGAGCATGGGGGAATCCAGCTGTTCATCCGAGGCGTCCAGATCAATGAGCAGCTCCAGGATCTCGTCCTCCACCTCGCCCAGACGGGCGTCGGGCTTGTCGATCTTATTGATGCAGACGATGACACGGTGACCCAAGGCCAGCGCCTTTTGCAGAACGAAGCGGGTCTGGGGCATGGGGCCCTCAGCGGCGTCCACCAGCAGGATCACGCCGTTGACCATCTTGAGGACACGCTCCACCTCGCCACCAAAGTCAGCGTGGCCGGGGGTGTCGATGATATTAATCTTCATGTCCTTGTAGTGGACGGCGGTGTTCTTAGCCAGAATGGTGATACCGCGCTCCTTCTCCAGATCTCCCGAGTCCATAACACGGATGGTGGTGTCCTGGTTGTCTCGGTAGATGCCGCCCTGCTTGAGCAGGCCGTCCACAAGAGTTGTCTTGCCGTGGTCTACGTGGGCGATGATGGCTACGTTTCTCAGATCGTTACGGATCATATTTCTACTTCCCTTCCTTGGGGCGCCGCCCCAAACCCCGCTCAAGCCCTTTTACAAAAGGAGCTTGAGGATCCCCAAAATTCTACCGGGGCGTGATTCGGAGCAAGTGACAAAAGCGCACAATATTTCATTATCCGTACTTATTATATCATATCAAGGGGGATTTGAAAAGATTGAAAAAAACGATATTCCATCCATGTGGAACCGGGTTTTTGTGGGATTTGACAGAATTGGGGGGAACGGGGAATTTTTTGGGGTAACGCGCCCGAGGGCAGGCCCTTTGCCTTACCGCTTCTCCACGATCTGCCCCCCTCCCCCGCTTTTAAAGATCCCATGGGAGGGCACCGCCCCCCGCACCGAGGACAGGGGATAAATATTTGTGTGCGCCCCGATGACCGTCCCGGGATTGAGGACGCTGTTGCACCCCACCTCCACGAAATCTCCCAGCATAGCCCCCAGCTTTTTCCGCCCCGTGGGGATGGGGGCAAACTCCCCCTCACACCCCTCGGCCGGTCTGACGGTGACGGGGGTTTTGTCGCTCTTGACGTTGGAGGTGATGACCCCCGCCCCCAGGTGGGACTTGTAACCGAGGACAGAATCCCCCACGTAGTTATAATGGGGCGCCTGCACCCCGTCGAAGAGGATGCAATTCTTCAGCTCGGTGGAGTTCCCCACCACGCACCCCTCCCCCACCAGCGCCGCCCCTCGAATGAACGCCCCCTGCCGCACCTCGGTGTTCTCCCCGATGATGACGGGGGCTCCGATATAGGCCGTGGGGGCAATCGAAGCGGTCTTGGCGATCCAGACACCCTCGGCGGGGTTGTCATAACGGGTGGGGTCAAGGCCCTCGCCAATCTTCTGAATCATGACAGGAATGTCCCCCAGAATCTCCCACGGATATTCCGTATGCTCCAGCCACGGGCGTGCCAGCGTGTGGGTAAGATCGAACAGCTCCGCCGTGCGGAGGGGGATATGATGTGTTCTCATGGCAGTTCTCCTTCTTAAAATTTGGGTTTGTCGGGCTGCGCCCGACCTCGCGCCCGCAGGGCGCATATCGAATTTCGGAGAAATATATCGAGTGCCGCAAGGCACATATCGAGTCCCGCAGGGACATATCGACAACTTTTTTCGTCGATATACACCCTTCGGGTGTTCGATATACCGCCGGTGCGGTTCGATATGCCGCTTGCGCGCCTCGATATGCCCCCTGCGGGGGCGAGGGGCTTTCAGCCCGACCAGCTCCAATTTCTCATACAAGCCCTTCCCTTTTGATCAGGTCTACCATCTCGGCTACGAGGGCTTCGCAGGTGGTCTCGTTGGCAGCCTCCACCATGACCCGCACCACAGGCTCAGTGCCGCTGCTACGGAGGAGCATACGGCCATTGCCTCCCAAGCGGGCATTACACTCGGCCAGCTTTTCCTTGACGGCAGGATGTCCCAGAACGGCGTTCTTGTCGGGGACGGGGATGTTCCTTGTGACCTGGGGATACATGATTACAGGCTCGGCCAGCTTGGACAGGGGGAGCTTGCTCTCCACCATTCGCTCCATGACCATAATAGCCGTCAGAAGCCCGTCCCCCGTGGTGGCGTACTTGCGGAGGATGATGTGTCCCGACTGCTCCCCGCCGATACCAAAGCCCTGCTCCTGCATGGCCTCGTACACGAAGCGATCCCCCACGGTGGTTTGGATATAGCTCATCCCCGCCGCCTCCAGGGCACGGTACAGCCCCATGTTGGACATAATGGTAGTGACCACCGTGTTCCCCGCCAGCGCCCCCTGCTCCTTCATGGCCTTGCCCAGAATATAGAGAACGTGATCGCCGTTTACCTCGTTGCCCTTTTCATCCACGGCGATGCAACGGTCGGCGTCTCCGTCAAAGGCAAATCCCACGTCCAGACGGTTCTCCAGCACCAGCCGCTTCAGCCGCTCGATGTGGGTAGAACCGCAATCCACGTTGATGTTGAGGCCGTCGGGAGTGTCTCCCGTGACCACCGTCTTAGCCCCCAACGCCTCAAAAATGACCCGCCCCATCATCCAAGCCGCCCCGTTGGCGCAGTCCAGCCCCACCCGAAGCCCCTTATAGGAATGGGTGGCCAGAGAGATCAGATGCCCCACGTAGCGGTTGCGCCCTGCGGCGTAGTCAATGATGCGCCCCACGTCTCCCCCTGTGGCCAAGGGGGGCTCACCCATCTCCCCGTCCAGATAAGCCTCCATAACGGCAATGGCGTCGTCTCCCACCTTCTCCCCCCGAGGGTTGACCAGCTTGATACCGTTGTCGGTGAAGGGGTTGTGGGAGGCGGAGATCATGATCCCGCAGTCAAAATCTTCCCGCTCGGTGATAAAGGACACGCTCGGGGTGGTGGTGACGTGGAGCATGTAGACGTCCGCTCCCGAGGCCGCCAGCCCCGCCGCCAAGGCGTACTCAAACATATAGCTGGAACGCCTCGTGTCCTTCCCTACCAGAACACGGGGGCGATGACGGGTAACAGCCGCCTCGGCGGGACGGCTCAGATCATGCTCCCCGCAGTACCACCCCAAAAAACGCCCCAGACGAAATGCGTGATCCGCCGTGAGGGTGACGTTGGCCTCCCCCCGAAAGCCGTCGGTTCCAAAATATTTTCCCATAGTCTATTTCCTTTCTCGATGGATTACTTACAGTATATCCCTCTCGGGGGAGTTGCATATACCCTTTTTGTAAAATTTTGAACCAATCGCACCCGCCGCCGGACACAAAAAATCCCCGACAGATTTTTGGGATCTGTCGGGATGCATATATTATGGGTTATGAGTTTTTTTGTGAATAATCCATTGGCTATTTTGGAATTCGGCATATTCGCCGCATTTCAAACCAGACAATTCGATTACGTTGTTTTGAAGGCGTATAATTTCTGACAAAGCAACAATTCTTGCTTCTTCCGGGTCATGCTTTTTACCGCATAAAAACTGCCTCTCACCGTCTTCATCATGGGAAACGTATAGGATCGGGTTATATTCATCCAGTATATGGCAACATGTAAAGCATCGTGTGTTAGGAGAGTCTTTAAATTTATGCTGTTGATTGAACAACTTGAATTTCATAATAATTTCTCCTTTCATTTGATCGCCAGCTTCGTCTTTGTATTGCAAAGGATTCGGGCAAACCCATACCCTTATTCTTCTGCATATAGTTCGTCGTAGCACCAACGTATCGGATTTTCATAAATGTATTTCACGTGTTCTTCATAGTCATCACGGTTGCGGATAATATGATCATCAAAGCGAGCTTGCCAAATGTTTTCGCCATATTCCTTGTTGCAAAAACGCTTAAATGTCGATACGAATTGAGAACACGCACTATTGGCTCTCTCAATATTTGTAGGGACAGGCGTCCTCGACTGTCCGTTATCGGTCGTATTTTTGTTTTCTTTGACCCAAAGCAACAAATGAATATGGTTTGGCATGATCACATATTTTTCAACCGATAAATGACGGTAGAACTCGTTTAATTGTTTGATGTATTTATCCGCGATTTTTCCGTATTCTGTTAATTCGGTTTACGGACAGTCGAGGACGCCTGTCCCTACGATGCGAGAGAAGATGCATCGTCTGTTTTGTGTGCAGATCGTTAAAAAATAAACACCGACACTATTATAATTAAAGCTCTGATACCTTGGTGTTTTTCTCTTTTTCAATTCATCCATATTCATCACCCACACCATTATAACACAAATCGGCAGAGGAAACAAGTACTCTGCCGATTTTTATTTGGTGCGGACAGTCGAGGACGCCTGTCCCTACAATGTTTAGGAAACATCCTTACGAGAAGGAGCGTAAGGGAAAGGCTTTTGGTTGTATCCGTATTTACGCCTCGGGGGAGACAACACCCTCGCGGTAGGCGTCAAGGAGGGATCGCAGATCCTCCATGCGCTCCATAATGCGGCCTCCGTAGTCGGTATCTCTGACCAGCATACGGCGGGACATCATCTCAAAGATCACGTCATCGGTGGCCAGAATGTCCCGATTCTCCAGCACGGCGGCCTTTTTACCGCCAAAGGGGGAGTGGGAAACCAATCGAAGGCCACGGGAGGAGTAAATGAGGGTATAGCCCGCAATACCCGTGCGATCGTGGTAGGCACGGCAGAAGCCGCCGTCAATGCGGATGTAGCGGCCGCGAGCCCTTACGGGATGCTCCCCGATGGCGGCTCGGACGGGAACGTGACCGTTGATGATGTGTCCCGTCTGCTCATCCAGACCGAACTCGTGGAGAATGAACACGGCGGTATCATAGTCCTCCACCAACCCGTAGTAGGGGTTCTTCTGCTCGCCCCACGCCTTGCGATCCGAGACGAAGTACCGCTCAAAGGTGGTCATTCTCTCCCGCCCAAAGAGGGGGGACTGACGGCCGCACCACAGGTAGTACATGAAGTCCAGGGCATCCTGACCGCCCTCGTAAAAGGCGGCGCGGGCGGTCTTGTCACAGAAGTCCATGTAGCGCCGTCCCTTGCGGGTCACGCCGTCGAAGGAGGTGACCTCCTCGAAGCTGCCGTCGGGATTCATAGGAACGCATCCGTGGAACAGAAGATTTCCGTTGCAGACCTTATACAGAGAGCCGTCGTTGTAGAGGAACTCCACGTGGCGGCGGAGAGCCTTACTGTGACGGAAGGAATGGGTCAGGGAGTCAATGAGGGACTGCTCCGCAGGGGTAAGAGCATAGGGGTCGGCAGGGTCAATGGTGGGGAAATGGCCGTCGTTCAGGGGGTAGACCTCCCCACCCAGGGTGACGGTGTTGTTCTCGTAATCGATCTGCTCCAGCACCAGCCGATCCTCCATACCGAACTCGGGGTGGCGGCGGATGAGCTGACCCTCCAGCTTGAAGAGGATAATGGCGATGGCCTTGTGAGCCTTGGCCAGATTGTCCATGCTGTTTTTGACGTAGTAGGCATCGTCGGGGTTGCGGGGCATAAACCAGGTGGAGTCCCGATAGGTCTCCTGGGCAAAGCCAATGAGGTCTCTTAGCGAGATACCGTAGGTCTTCTCCACAATGGACAGGGTGTTGTACTGGAGCGCCGAGTTCAGCACCGTGGCCACGCAGGCGGGAGAGCCGGCGGCGGCGCCCATCCACACGATGTCGTGGTTGCCCCATTGGATGTCCACGTGGTGATGCTCACGGAGCATATCCAGAATACGGTCGGCGTGGTTGCCTCGGTCATAGATATCGCCAACCACATGGAGGCGATCCACGGCCATACGCTTGATGAGGTTACACAGCGCTACGATGAAGTCCTCGGCTCGCCCTACCTCAATGACCGTATCCATGATATTGCGGTAGTACTCCTGCTTATCATGCTCCTCACCCGAGGTGTGGAGCAGCTCGTCGATGATATATTGATAATCGGCGGGCAGGGCATCTCGCACCTTGGCACGGGTGTACTTAGATGCCACCGCACGGGAAAGATCCACCAGGCGGTAGAGAGTGATGCGATACCAGTCGGGGGATATGACCCCCTGCTGACGAAGCTCCTCCATTTTCTCGGTGGGGTAGTAGATGAGGGTGCAGAGGGTGCGTCTTGACTCATCCGACATGGTGCGGTAGAACAGGGTGTCCACCTTTTCACGGATAACGCCCGAGCAGTTGTTGAGGATATGCTCAAAGGCCTCGGCCTCCCCGTGGAGGTCGCTCATAAAATGCTCTGTACCCTTGGGAAGATTGGACAGGGCCTTAAGATTCACCAGCGTAGCGCTGGCCAGCGCGATGGAGGGATACTCTGTGGCCAAAAGGCGCAGGATCTTCAGCTGTTCCTTGGTATATGTGGTTTTAGGATTATCCATGGATTCCTCCAAATGTAGGGTGGTAGGCGGAACGGCGTATGGGGGATATAGGACGGAAGCGGAGAATTATTCCTTCCAAGCGGGGATCTCCTCCTTGAACAGCTCGTAGAACTCGGAGTTGGTCACCAGCACGATGTCCTCGTCTGCGGCGGCGGCCGCGGCGATGGTCTTGATCATCAACTCGAACTTATCCCAAGAATCGAAGCGATCCAGCTCAAAGCCGTGACCCCAAACAAAGTACAGCATATCCTCGGTGCAGGGGGCGGCGATGAACTCCTCCAGAAGCGACTGGGCATCGGCATCGCTGACGCTACAGGTGGGATACCACCTCATGAAATACTGGGGCAGGCCAAACTTTTTAATACCCTTGTAGGTATTGCGGGTGGTACAGCTGCCGTAACGGATATTGGTGGTCTCCATAACCACGTCGATGGTATGATCGGTAATGTCACCGTCGCCGCCGGGCCATGCCACGCCAACGGGTCTATAACCGAAGATCTGCTTCAGGGCGGCAACGTCTCTCGTGATCTCAGAGGTGACCTGACTGTCGCCACAGCCCTTCAGGGAATAGTGATTGACGGTGTGGCTCTGAACGTCAAAGCCGTCGTAAACACCCGCCACGATCTCTCTTCTGGTATAGCGCTTGTGGGTCACGTCGGGGCGGTCCGGATATACGACTATACTTTGACCAAACAGACCGGAGCTGATATAGAAGGTACAGCAGTCCACTCCGTACTTGCGCATGATCTCCATCATACGGGCATCCTGGGTAATACCGTCGTCCATACGGATGGTGATATACTTCTTAGGCGTGCCGTCACGGACGTACTGGGTCTCGGGCTCGGTGGTCTCCTCCTCGACGGTAGTCTCTTCAACCGTAGTCTCCTCTGCGGTAGTTTCCTCAGCGGTGGTTTCGGCGACGGTAGTCTCCTCTGCGGTGGTCTCTTCCATGGTGGATTCCTCCTCTGTGGGTTCCTCGATGGTGGTATCGGCGGTCGTGTCCGTAGTCTCAGGGGCGCTCACAACGGGATCGCAAGCGGTCATACACAGAGCAACGGTGGACAGGATCAGCAAAAGCGCCGCTGTCAAAAGCAAATATTTCTTCATGTTCTTTCTCCTTTGGTTTTATATGGGTTTAATAACGATCTTGAAAAACTCCAGCTCCTCGCCGGAGGGACCTTTGACGAAGGCGATCCGCAGGGTCAGGCAAACAGGATGGGACCTCAGGGGCATCTCCGCCGGGGGCTTCAGGGGTGTCGCTCCCACCTCCAGGGCGATGCGGTAGGCCTCGTCTACGTTCTGGGCGGAGAAGGCGAAGTGCAGAAAGGGATTTCCCTCGGCGGACGAAGCCGCCTTATCGGTGTTGAGATCGGGTTTTGCGAACAGCTCCACCAGATCCCCGTTTCCCGTATCCAAGAGGGCAATGCGGGAGTCTCCCTCCCCCCATTGGGTGTAGACCCTCATACCCAGAGCCTTGTAGAAGGCCAAGGACTTGTCAAAATCCTTAGCGGCGATGGCCATGTGGGCGTAGCCCAGGCCCTTGATGATATCGTTAGACATGGTTTTCCCTCCCGTTCTTACTCCAAACAGGCGTAAACGTCCTGCTCAAAGTGGACAGAGGTCTGAGAGCCTGCGCCGCCGTCGATCCAGGAGTTCTTCATGTACACAGCCGTGATCTTATTGTCGGGGTCTACCCAGAAGTGAGAGCCGTAAGCGCCGCTCCAGCCGAAGCAGCCCGGGGGAAGCCAAGGATGGTCTCCCGTGATCACACGGACACCCAGCCCCCAGCGCTCCCATGCGGGCATGATCTCGTAGGGCACCCAGGGGGTGCGCAGCTGACGGAACAATTCTTCGGGGACAAGCTCTCTGCCGTCGGGGAGCTTGCCATCCCTTACCAGCATCTCGGCAAACTTGACGTAATCGGGCAGGGTAGAGCAGAGCCCTGCGCCCCCCGAGAACCAGGTCACGGGGAAATCCGAGAAGATACAGCCGGGACAGTCGGGGGCATCCTCGCCGATACCCACGCCCCTCTCCTCCCTGCGGGTATGGACACGGACGAAGCGACTCCACTGCTCCTCGGTGGGAAGGAAGGTGGTATCCGTCATGCCAAGAGGCTCGAAGATCTCCTTATGCACGAAGGTATTATAGTCCATGCCCGAGGTGATCTCCACCAGACGGGCGCAGATATCAAAGGCGGCGGTGGCGCTGTAGAACTGAGCCTCGGTGGGCTGGAAGTCCAGAAGAAGGGTGGAGAAGTAGTCCACCACGTGGGTCAGATCCTGCCTTTGTTCGGGTGTGCCGAGACCCTGATGGTCTCCGATGGGGCCTGCCACCATACCGTTCTGGTGACTGAGGAGCATACGAGGGGTCAGGATGCGCTTAGCGGGCTCTTTAGCCGTCAGCACACCGTCCTTCAGCTCACCCACCATCATGTTGGAGAACTCCGGGAGGAAATCCGTAATGGGCTGATCCAATCCCAGCTTTCCCCGTGCCACCTGAATAAGGACGGCCACGGCGGTGACGGGCTTGGTCATGGAGGCCAGACGGAAAATGGCCTTATCTCCGTTCTCGTCGTTCAGAGAAATATCGGCGGCGAAGCTGGCCTTGCCGTTATACGCCTTATAGATGACCTCGCCGTTTTGCATGACGCAGAGGCCTGTAGCCCCCACGTGGGCGGCAGCGGTGTCCTCGGCGGTACGTTTGGACAGCGTCTCCCAGAGCTTTTCCTTGTTCAAATATTTCATGGCGATCTCCTTTCGATCCAACCAAAAAATCCCTAAAGGAATACAGAATAATTGTACCACAAAATCCCGTCTTTGTCAATGGACTTGGCGCAATCCGCTCCCAAAGAAGACGACAAAAAAGCCGCCCCCTCGGGAAGCGGCTTCAAAATCAGAATCGGGGGCGGGGGCGAATAAGGGCCAGAGAGTCGATGCGACGAAGCCCCAAGGAATCCAGGAAGGAGGTGGCCTGCGCCTCCAGATCGGAGCGCTCCAGCCATGCGGGACTGTGGGCGTCCCAGCCGATGATCACCTGATTGCCCACGGCGGCGGCCTCCTCCCAAAAGGCGGGGTTGGGATAGTTGCGCCCCAGTCCTGCGCCCAGCAAATTGAACTCCAGAGGAACACCGCAGGCCTTGGCCTCTCGGCAAAGGCGGCGCATACGGGAGCGAAAGACCCTCTCCTCCCCCGTGAAATGGAAAAGATCGGGATGGGCGAAGCAGGAAAAAGCCCCCGTATGCAGTCCCTCAGCGCACTGATCCACAAGGGCGTCCAGGGTATCTGCGGAGTCAAAGGCCGCGCCCATATAGCGACCACCCACCTCACTGTTCAGAAAATGCTGTCCCAAAACGAGATACTCGTAGTCGTAGGGCTCCAGCATCCGCAAAAAATCGTCAAACAAGGCGGGAAAATACTCCGCCTCAAATCCGATATGCAGGGTGATCCTCCCACGAAACTCCTCCCTCAGCGCCTTGACCGTGTCCACGTATTCAGCGGTCTCCTCGGGCTGCATCCGTATGGGCGAGCGGAAATTCTCGTAGGGCATGGGGACGTGATCCGCAAAGCCCAGCACGTCAAAGCCCTGCCTCACGGCGGCCTCCACGTAGGCCCTCTCGCGGGACTCGGCGTGACCGCAACGGCGGGTGTGGGTGTGGTAATTGGTCTTCATAAAAAACGTGTCTCGATTCTTTCAGATTGATTCGGCTGTGACGGGGAGAGAATCGGAGATCATTTCCAATTTTCCACGAAGCTCAGCATGACCTTGGTGGCGGTCTCTGCGGCGGCGGCCAGGAAGGTGGGGTAATCCGCAAAGGCCTGCTCGTCACCGCCGTCGGAGATGGCGCGCAGAATACCGTAGGGAATACCGTTCACAAAGCACACCTGCCCGATGGCGGCGCCCTCCATTTCACAGGCGATCACGGGCTTCCCCTCGGCTTCAAAGTTGCCCTTGATGCGGGTCTTGTCGGAGGTATGGCAAATGAACTGATCACCCGAAGCCACAGTTCCTCGCTGATAGGGGACACCCTCGGCGGTCACGGCGGCGGCCAGCCCATCGGTCACGGCGGGATCGGTGGGGATGTAGATGATATTGATGCCCGAGATCAGCCCCACGGGGTCTCCGATGGGGGAAGTATCCATGTCGTGCTGGACCACCTGCTCGGCCAGGGCGATCTGCCCGATGGTAAGGGTGTCCGACAGGGTGCCCGCCACGCCGCTGTTGATGATACAGGCGGGGGAATACTTGAGGATCATGGTCTGGGCGCACATGGCAGCAAAGACCTTGCCGATGCCGCACTTGGCGCATACCACCCGCTTCCCTCTCAGGTCGCCCCGGACGAAGGTCATATTGCCCACGGTCTCGGTCTCGGTATTCTCCATGGCGGCGCAAAGGGCCTCCACCTCGATCTGCATAGCGCCGATGATCCCGATGTCGGCCTTTCTCCCGGTTGCGATGTTCATGGTATCTCCTCCGTACTGGATAAATATAGGAGTATTGTACCACAGGCATCGGCTTTTGTCAAGGGCGAGGGGGATTTTTCCCCCGAAGGCTTCCGAGGCGGCTCGGTAGGGATTTCTGCCTCAAATTGGTTACTTTGCCCAAATTGTCGTCCCTGTGTCTATGGTATTTTCACGGATATTTTGCAAAGATTTTTTTGAAAATCTCTTGCAAATTCAAGAAAAATGTGCTATGATATAGGAGTATATGTGTGGCCTTACCACATACCCTCTCAGATGAGGTAAGGTTGGAGCATAAATTTATGCTATAGAGGAGGAAAAACTCATGCCTAACATCAAGTCTGCTAAGAAGCGCGTGAAGGTGACCGAGACCAAGACCCTTCAGAACAAGATGTTCCGTTCCCAGATGAAGACCGACATCAAGAAGTACCAGGCTGCTCTGGCCGCCGGCGATATGGCTGCCGCTCAGGAGCTGTACAAGGCCGCCGTCAAGAAGATCGACGTGGCTGCTTCCAAGGGCATCATCCACAAGAACGCCGCCGCTCACAAGAAGAGCGCTTTCACCAAGGCTCTCAACAGCCTGAACGCTTAATTGTCAGCACAAACCAAATGAAAACACCGCTTCGGTTTCCGAAGCGGTGTTTTTTCGTAGAAGATCCGTCATGCGTCCTTGGACTCGATGATGTACACTCCGCCCTTCTTGACCGAAATGAAGGCCACGTTCCCCGTGATCTCGTTGGACACGGCGAACTGGTTGCGGCGGTAGAGGGTAGCCCTCTTCAAGGGGTATTTGCACCCCTCGATGTCCACCCCCTTCACGGTCTCGTCGGCGGCGATCACGGACAAATACTTGTAGTGACTGCGAGCGATGAGGGTGGAGGAGGAATTCAGGTAGCGGGCGCGGCTCTGGCCGTCGGTGACGGTGCCGTACACCCCCATGCTATAAAGATCCTCCAGAACAGACAGGGTGGACAGGGTGTGATCCAGCCGTCCCGACAGACCGCCGACAATGATGATATCCTCGGCGCCCCGCTCCACGGCGATCTCCACCGCCATCTGGGTGTCGGTGAAGTCCTTCTCGGCGGGCACTTGGCGGATCTCCATTCCCTCCTCGCGGGGAATATCTCCGATGGAATCGAAATCCCCCAGCAAAAGGTCGATGCGCTCCCCCAGCGCGCGGGCGGTATGGTAGCCCGCATCGGCGGCGATCGTGATATCGTCGGCCTTGGGATGCTCGGTGATGAATTCGACGCGGACAGCGCCGCCTGTGTAAATGAATGCGCGCATGGCAGTCTCCTTTGGTTGGAATGAGGGCCGCAGAGGATAAAAACAAAATCCCCAAGGCTTGCGCCTCGGGGGTATTTGGCGGAGAGGGAGGGATTCGAACCCTCGTTGGGGTATTAGCCCAAACACGATTTCCAGTCGTGCGCCTTAGACCAGCTCAGCCACCTCTCCAAGATGCCGCGTGCTGGCGACTGGACTATGATACCATAATTTTTGAGGTTTGTCAAGAGGTTTTGAAAAAGTTTTTTTGTTTTTTCAAAAATTCTTTTTCCCACTGTGTATTTCATCCCACAGCCCTCCGCGCGGCCTCCAGCAAGGGGGAGGGATCCTCGCAGAGGACTAAAAAGACCCAATTTCCCTCCACGGCCACCCGCCCTCTCGATGCGGCCTCCCCGTGTTCTCCCCCCGCAAATCCCCGTGACAGGGTGTCCAGCCGCCCTCGACACAGGTCGGCCAGCTCCTCTGCCCCGCTCCCGTCGGCGCATCGGAACACCCCCAGCTCACAGGGATACGGCGCTACGGACAGGTAGAGAGCGGCATCCTGTACAAGAGGGCCTTGGGCCTCCCCCGCGGACAGCAGTCCCCTCCCCGCCTCACCGTACAGGGCGGAAAAGAAGGCTTCGGTCAGGCGGCTGGGAGAGTCGGGCGGGGCGACCGTCAGACGGATCACCCCCTCGGGAAGGGGCTGGGCGGTGGTCTCGGCGGCCGTCACCATGGCGGTCAGCACCGCCGAGGCGGGCGGGGGAGGGGTCGCCCGTCCACAGGCGGACAGAAGGAGGACAAGGACAGCCATCAAAGCAAGGAGCAAGGAACGAATGGAGCGCATGGAATCTCCTTTCGGCGGGTTTTCCCCCCATTTTATGCCCCTCCCCACAGAAATATCCCCCAAGGTCTTGCCAGAACGAGGATTTTGTGGTAGAATATGATAAATTGAGGTTTGTGGGGGCTGAAAGCCCTCACGCCCCCGTAGGGGGCATATCGA
>JAFXJW010000055.1 GCA_017532045.1 Clostridia bacterium
CTTCACTCTTCACTTTTCACTAAAAAAGACGGCCTCCCCGCGGGAGACCGTCTTTTTTCAATTCTCCTCGCCCCTCTGATCCATCAGGTAGGCCATGACGGAGCGGCGGGTGACGATACCCACGAACATATGGCGGTCGTCCACCACGGGCACGAAGTTCTGATCCAAAAGTCGATCCATCAGCTCCTCCACAGGGGTGTTGACCCCCACGGGCGGGGTGCGATCGGACACGATCTGGTCAATGCAGGCATCCTCCAGATCCTGAGAGGCGATGCTTCCCAGACTCATGACGTTCCAAAGAAAATCCCCCTCGCTGATGCTTCCCAGGTAGCGGCCGTCGGCGGCGACCACGGGAATGGCGGTATAGCCGTAGCGACGTAGCTTTTCCATGCCCTGTCGAAAGCTGCTTCCCTGGGTAAGATAGGCAACGTGGCTTTTGGGGATCAGAAAAAAGGCAACGTTCATGATGGGGCCCCTCCGTGAGCCGTTGTACGGTGCGGTGGATAGGTGATGGTCTGCGCCTGCGGGATCCATGATCTCACAGACGCAGTCTGTATGAGTCTATGAAAATAGGGGTCGGCGCAGAACAGCAGATGCGGACTCCATTACCGTCTCTTTCTGCGAATCCAGATCACGATACCCGTGGTCAACAGCGCCACAGGAACAAGGATCACACCCCCAACCAGGCAAATGATCTGAGCGGTTTGATCTGCCTCCAGATAACCCGACTGAAGAGCTACAGTGGACAGCTCCTCGTAGGGAGAGGTGAAGATCTCGCCCATGACGCTCATGGTGGCGGCGTAGTAGTAGTAATTCACGCCCGAGGTGTCCTCTGCCGTGTCATCGGTGAGGGCATCGGCGGAGGCATACCAAGTAATGGCGGCGGTCTTAACCGTGCCGTCCTCGGTGGTGATATTCTTCGAAGCGGCCACGGCCACGTCCAGGATGCCTGCGGTGTTCAGGGCTTGGCTCTTATCCAGAGAGACACGGGTTGCCTTGTCCGAGGTGGTGAACAGGGGGATGGCGGTCACGTCCGCGGGAAGGGTGGCGGCCACGGTGATGGCGTGGCTGTTGGGCATCTGAGGCTTGTAGCCGTTGGAGCTGAGGTAGGATGCGCTGGAGTGCTTGGTGGTGACCGTGGGCATCAGGGTGTACTGAGAGCCCGAGACGTAGCTTTGGTCGCCCTCCTGCACCAGACCGGGAGCGGGAGTCAGGCCAAACATAGCCGTGACGGAGGCCAGATTGGGGCAGGATTCCACCAGCTCGGGGGAGGTGTTCAGCATGAGCGTGCCGCCGCCGTTCAGGTATTCGGCGATGGCGGCCACCTCCTGAACGGTAAGATCACGGGAGGGGTTGAACAGCACCAGACAGTTCGCATCCACGGGGATCTCAGACTTGGACAGATCCAGCGTACCCAGATCCATACCCAAGGAATACAGCAGGGTGATCAGAGAATCCGAGGGCATGCTGTCCCCAAAGCCCGTCAGAAGATAGGGGTGGGGAATGTACTCGCGGGTAACGTAGTCCAAGGCGGAGGTCAGTCTCGCCTCGCCACAGTAGGCGGTGACCGCGTTGAACTGGGAAATGTCCTCGCCGGTCATGTCCTTCCCGTAGACCATGCTCAGGATAGTCAGCACGGTGGGGCCGTACTGGGACAGAGCAGACTGAAGAACCGTTGCGGACATGGGCTTCACAATATCGGCAGGCAGATAATTGGGATAGTACTTGTAGGCCTCCTCGAAGGCATAGTTGGTGTACAAATACGTATCCAGATTATCCACCACGGTAAAGCGGCGGGCGGACTCCACGATGAAGCTGTAGGCGCTCATGGTGGAGAGGTCGTATCGTCTGGAAACCTCCGTATCCTTTGTGGGGTCTACGATCTCAACCCTGATATGCTCCCCTGCTTCCTCATAACGGGAGAGCAGCAGACGGGTCTGGGTGTCCACCGCGCCGTTCTCGCAGAGCCAGTAAATGGTGACGTCCTCGGTCATGCCCGAAACCATCCTTTGGGTTTCGTCGGAGATCTCGGTGAGACCCCGTCCCGAGGCGTCGAATCGGGTAAGCTTGGCAGGCAGAGCGGACACAAGAAAGTTCGCGACGATGAGCAAGGCCAGCAGGATGACCCCCGCTACGAAAACAAAGGTTCCGATCTTGACCGAACGCTTCATGCGGAAGAGTGGGCTATGATTCATAGTATAGTACCTCCACAGAAGATCAGTCCCAACGCTTCTTGTCCGCCGACAGGACGGTCAGGAAGACGAAGAGCACGGGGTAGGACAAAAACAGCAGCAGCGAGGGAATGCTCAGGGTTCCGTAGTCGCAGAAGTCCATGAGATGCATGAAGGGAGAGACGGCGGACAGAACGTTGGGGAGAAGTCCGGCGAAAACCTCCTTGGCGAAAATGTAGAGGATCGACAGGGGCAGGATGCCGACGGCGCAGGTGATCACAGTCACGTTAAGATTACGGGTCACCAGGAACGCAATACCGCCCATAAGCAGAGCCAACACCACGAGCCCCAGGAAGGAGGCAAACGAGGTGACGGGGAACACCATGGGAATGATCATGGGAACAAACAAAAGCAGTGCGCTGGCGGCTACGCCCAGAACAGCGGCCACTACCAGATTCTCGCTCAGGGAGGAGGTAAACTGGCAGACGGCCAAAAGGGCGGCGCCCAGCAGGAAGAAGTGAAGGATAGACAGGTACGCCATGCCCATGTGAATCTCGCCCAGAATACTCAGAAGAAGAGGATAGACACAAAGAACGGCGCAGGGGATGGCCAGAACGGTGAGCAGAGCAAAATACTTTCCCAGCACCACCGAGGATGTTTTCATAGGAAGGGACAGATAGAACATATCCGTCTTGTTGTGCTTGTCCTCTGCCATAGAGCGCATGGAGAGAACAGGAACCAGCACCATCAGCGCATACTGGCTGTCGGACAGGGCAAACTCAAATTGGGTGTACCCATTGCGCAGATTATCCATGTAGACCATCAGGCCCACAAACATCAGAAGAGCGGCCGTGAACAGCCAGCCGTAGACGTTGTTCATGTAGGCGCGCAGCTCGCGCTTAAATACGGCAGACATCAGTCCTCTACCTCCTCATGCTTTTTTCCCTTTGCGGTCAAGGAGAGGAAGATCTCCTCCAGAGAATGCTCGCCTCTCTCCATGGAGATCACGGCGTAGCGGCGCTCAGCCATAGCGAAGAAGATGTCGTCTCGGATATCCGCCTCGCCCACGGTGGCGACCTTGAGCTTTACGGTCTTCTTGTCGGGAGAGGGCAGAACCTTGACCTTGCCCACGCCCTCGACGGTTTCCAGTACCTTGAGTATGCCCGCCTCGTCGCCCTTGACGGTCAGTCGAAGCTCGGTCTCGGGACTGACCTGAGCCTCCAGATCAGCCATGGGGCTATCTGCCACCACACGGCCCTCGGACAGGATGATCACGTGGTCGCAAAGCTCGGCGATCTCGGACAAAATATGGCTGGAGATGATGACGGTCATCTTATTGCCCAGCTTGCGGATCAGGGCACGGATCTCGGTCAGCTGCTTGGGATCCAACCCAACCGTAGGCTCGTCCAGAATGACGATGTCGGGGGAGCCCAAAATGGCCTGAGCAATACCCACACGCTGGCGGTATCCCTTGGAGAGATTGCGGATGAGGCGATCCTGCACGGCGGACAGATCCGTAAGGCTCATGGCCTCCCTGACCTGACGGTCCACAAGCTCTGCCGAAACGCCCTTTGCCTCGGCCACAAAGGTCAGATACTCCAGGGGGGTCATATCGGTAAAGAGCGGGGGCAGCTCGGGCAGGTAGCCGATCTGGCGCTTGGCCTCAATGGGTTGCGTACAGATGTCGTAGCCGTTGATCAAAACGGTTCCCTCGGTGGGAGATAGACATCCTGCAATGATATTCATGGTGGTGGATTTACCTGCGCCGTTGGAGCCCAGGAGACCGTAAATACGGCCGTTACGAATCTTGAAGCTGACGTTATCCACAGCCGTCTTGTTGCCGTAGACCTTGGTCAGACCCTTTACTTCGATCAAGTGCTTGTCCTCCTGTTCGGTGGATTTTTTCGCCGCTGCGGAATAGATGCGACTTATCTTATATATTATATATCATACAAGGCGTTCGTGTCAAGAGGATAAACGTCTTTTCAGCATCCACCGAAAAAAATTTACAGAGTAAAACCGTATGGAAGCCACGGAGATTTGTGGTTTCACACAAATCTCATAAAGTTCAGCGAAAACTTCGCCCACGCATTGACAGACAGAATATTTTGTGATATAATAACAATGTACAGTTATATTTACCGAAAGGATTCGGGACACATGCCTACAAAATCGGTCAAAATAACCGAAAAAACCACCTCTCTCCGTGATTCCGCCGGCGACGGGACCCTGCCCGTATCCGAGGCGAAGACTCTTCGCCCCTATCGCCGCGAGCTGGACGAGTTTTTGTTTCACGAGGGCACGGCTCGCTATGCCTACAGCTATCTGGGCGCCCACGAGGAAATAGGTGGAGACGGGATTGAGCAAATCGTTTTCCGTGTTTGGGCTCCCCATGCCAAAGCCGTTTCGGTGGTCGGCCTTGCCGACGACTGGGATCACGGCATTCCCATGATCCGCGCCACGGCAAACGGCATTTTCATGCTGGTGCTGGAGGGGCATCTCGTCCCCGACGGATCGGTATACAAGTATCGCATCACCGCCGCCGACGGACAGGTTTATCTCCATGCCGACCCCTACGGACGAGCCATGGAATGCCCCCCGGGAACGGCCACCCGCTTTTTTCGGGAGAAGTCCTTCGTCTGGCACGACGGAGGCTGGCTGAAGCAGCGCAAGACCCGCGCCGCCGACGGCCGCAAATACCCCATGAACATTTACGAGGTTCACGCAGGCTCCTGGAAATACGGGCCTGACGGAAGGCCTCTTTCCTACCGAGAGCTGGCGGACGAGCTGGCCCCCTATATCAAGCAGATGGGATTCACCCACGTGGAGCTGCTCCCCGTCATGGAGCATCCCTTCGGAGGCTCCTGGGGCTATCAGGTCTGCGGCTACTACGCCCCCACCGCCCGCTACGGCGACCCCGAGGATTTCAAGGCCTTCGTGGACATCATGCACAACGCGGGCATCGGGGTCATTCTGGACTGGGTTCCCGCCCACTTCCCCAAGGACGCCCACGGTCTGTACCGCTTCGACGGACAACCCCTGTACGAATACGAAGACCCCACCAGACAGGAAAACCGCGGCTGGGGCACCTGCTGCTTTGACGTAGGCAAGAATGAGGTTATATCCTTCCTCCTGTCCAACGCCTACTACTGGGTGGAGGAATTCCACGCCGACGGTCTCCGTGTGGACGCCGTGGCCTCCATGCTCTACCTCAACTACGACAGGCAGGACGGAGAATGGCATCCGAACCGATACGGCAGCTATGAAAATCTGGAAGCCGTGGCCTTCTTCCGCCTGCTCAACCGAAGTCTGCGGGAGGATCACCCCGACGTCATGACCATCGCCGAGGAATCCACCATGTGGCCTCACATTACGGATTTCACCGAAAACGGGCTGGGATTCACCTACAAGTGGAACATGGGCTGGATGAACGATACCCTCCGCTACGTAAAGGAGGATCCCATCTTCCGCAAGCACCTCCACGGACACCTCACCCACATCCCCTCCTACGCCTTCATTGAAAAGTACGTCCTCCCCATCTCCCACGACGAGGTGGTGCATCTCAAAAAATCCTTCCTGGACAAGATGCCCGGGGACTACTGGCAGAAATTCGCAGGAGCGAGAGCCTTTGCCGCCTGGATGATGACCCACCCCGGCGCCAAGCTCTGGTTCATGGGCTGTGAGATCGGTCAGTTCGCCGAGTGGAGCGAGGAGCGGGAGCTGGATTGGTACCTTCTGGACTACGAATACCACGCCAAGCTCCAGCACTACTTCGCCGCCCTGAACAACCTCTACCTCACCACCCCTGCCCTGTGGGACGAGTACACCGACACCCCCGAAAAGTCCTTTGAGTGGCTGGAATCCCACAACGCCGAGCAGAGCATTATCGCCTACCGCCGTATCTCCCGCGAGGGGCGGGACGTAACAGTTATCCTCAATTTCACCCCCGTGGCCCACGTGGATCACAACATCAACGTTCCCCTGCCCGGAAGCTATCGGGAGATCTTCAACTCCGACGACCATCGCTTCGGCGGCAGCGGGGTGCTGAACACCGGCATCATGGAGGCCTTCCCCGTGGAGGGCAACTTCCTCCACCGCGTACGGGTCAACGTTCCCCCCATGGGTGTGACGATACTGGAGAGAGTAGACGATAAGAACGAGGGGCTCTGCCCCTGACCCCCGCTCAAAATCTTCAAAAGCATCCATGAATATTTTGAAGATTCTTGAAAGGGGTTTGGGGAAAACTTCTTGCAAGAAGTTTTCCCCAAGCGCTCCCCTAACATCAGTTAAATTTATGCGGTTCTACCGCGATCACAATAAGGAGGCACCAATATGATCTTCAGAAAGAAAGAGTGCGTAGCGATGCTTTTGGCCGGTGGCCAGGGCTCCCGTCTGTACGCCCTCACCAAGAAAGTCGCCAAGCCTGCAGTACGCTTCGGCGGCAAGTACCGCATCATCGACTTCCCGCTGTCCAACTGTGTGAATTCGGGCATTGACACCGTGGGCGTGCTGACCCAGTACCAGCCCTTGGTGCTGAACGAGTACATCGGCAACGGTCTGCCCTGGGATCTGGATCGCTCCTTCGGCGGCGTGAAGATCCTGCCCCCCTATCAGGGTCAGAAGGGCGGCGACTGGTACAAGGGTACCGCCAACGCCATCTACCAGAACCTGGCCTTCATCAACCGTTACGACGCCGACTACGTCCTCATTCTGTCGGGCGATCACATCTACAAGATGGACTACGACAAGATGCTGGACTTCCACAAGGCCAAGGGCGCTGACTGCACCATCGCCGTCATTGACGTACCTCTGGAGGAGGCCAGCCGCTTCGGTATCATGAGCACCAATCCCGACGGCTCCATCTACAAGTTCACCGAGAAGCCCAAGAACCCCGACAGCACCAATGCGTCTATGGGTATCTACATATTCAACCGCAAGAAGCTCTGCGATTACCTCATCGCAGACGAGGCCGATCCCGCCTCCTCCAACGATTTCGGCAAGAACATCATTCCCAACATGCTGGCCGCAGGGGAGAAGATGTACGCATTCCCCTTCGAGGGCTACTGGAAGGACGTGGGTACCATCTCCTCCCTGTGGGAGGCCAACATGGATCTTCTGGGTGATACGCCCGTGCTGGATCTGTCTGGCAACGACTGGCGCATCTTCGCCCGTCACTCCGCCTCGGCTCCCCAGTTCGTGGGCGCTCGCGCATCCATCGAGAACTGCTACATCACCGAGGGCTGTGAGATCTACGGCACCGTAAAGAACTCGGTGGTAGGCCCCGGCGTCAAGATCATGGCAGGCGCTCACGTGGAGGACTGCGTCCTCATGGGCGACTGCGTCATCGAGACCGGCGCTACCGTTCAGTATGCCATCATTGACTCCGACGTTGTCATCGGAGAAGGCGCAACCGTGGGCGCTCCCCGCGCTACGGGCGCCGAGATCGCCGTGGTAGGCGAAAATATCACCATCGCAGCAGGCGCCACTATTGAGCCCGGCGCTATGCTGTCTGAATAAAGGAGGACTGACACATGACCGCAGCAGGATTGATCTTTGCCAACATTCATGACCAGAGCATCCCCGAGCTGACTCGGGTGCGCTCCATGGCCTCCGTGCCCTTCGGTTGCCGCTACCGCCTCATTGACTTCACCCTGTCCAACATGGTCAACTCCGGCATCAACCGCATAGGCCTCATCACCCACCACAACTACCAGTCCCTTCTGGACCACATCGGCACGGGTAAGGACTGGGATCTGGCTCGCCGCTCGGGCGGTATCAAGCTCATCCCTCCCTACGTGACCGCCTACGATCAGGGCGTGTCGGGCACGCCCGCTCACCGTCTGGAGACTCTCTTCGGCGCGCGGAACTTCATCGCCCACTGCAACGAGGACTGCTTCGTCCTGTCGGATTGCGACATCATCTGCAACATTGACCTGTCCGAGGTCATTGAGTACCACGCCGCCACGGGCGCGGACATCACCTTCGTGACCAAGCGAGTGGATGCCTCCTCCATGCATCTGGCCGAGCAGGTCTCCATCATCGCCGCCGACGAAAACGGCGTTGTCACCGACTTCACCTGCACAAGACCCGAGGAGGGCATTGTCAACCTCTACACCAATATCATGATCGTCAGCCGCGCCTACCTGCTCAACGTGCTGAACAACGCCGCCGCTCACGGTCACCGCTCCCTCTTCACCGACGTGATCGCCCCCTCCCTCGGCAAGGCTAACTACCGTGCTTACGAGTACGACGGCTGGTACGCCTACATCGGCTCTCTGGAGGGCTACTTCGCCTCCTCCATGGATATGCTGGCCAAGGAGGCTCGCGAGGGTCTGTTCGGCATCAAGAACCGCCCCGTCCTCACCAAGGTGCGCAACTCCGCCCCCACCAAGTACAAGGAGGGCGCCGACGTAAAGAACTCCTTCATCGCCGACGGCTGCGTCATCGAGGGCACCGTGGAGAATTCCATTCTCTTCCGCGGCGTAAAGGTAGGCAAGGGCACCGTAGTCAAGAATTCCATCCTCATGCAGGATACATACACCGGCTCCGACGTGACCCTGAACTGCGTGATCACCGATAAGGACGTCACCATCCGTGACGGCCGCCACCTGTCGGGTCACGAAACCATGCCCTTCTTCGTGGGCAAGGGCGTGAGCGTTTGAGAACACGCCATTCCCCGCGCGATTGGCGCGGGGAATGGCTACATGCAAAATGCGAAATCGTGTTTTCATAGGTTGAAATCATCATCCGTAGGGGAGGGGTTTCCCCTCCCGACACGCGTCCAAAACCTTTGTCATTCAAAGCTTTTTTGCGAATCATCGGGAGGGGAAACCCCTCCCCTACGGAAAAGTAGATTTCTTTTGCAAAAACAAGCAGGGAGATAAAGAAATGAAACGCTTAAAAGGCAAATACGCCGCCATTATCGCCCTCCTCTTTGGACTTGTCAGCTGGGGGTATCTCATCGTATCTGTAATTGCCGGCAAGGTAACTACCTACGACCCGACGAATCCCTTTTCCACCAATCTCGAGCACGGTTACTTTATGTACGGCCTCATCATTTCCATCGTGAGTGTGATCCCCTTTGCGGTAGAGGGTGTCTGCTCCATCGTCCGAGCCACCCGAGGGAAGGATATATTACTAAATTTCCTTTCGGCTCTGCTCACGCTCGGTCTAATCCCCATGGCCTTGCTGACCCCTACCGTGTGGTTCTGTTATTACAGCGTCGTTTTCGCGGCGGAAGTGATCTTTTTCATAATCTACTGTAAGAAATATGTCATCTCCTAAAAGGTGGGGGAGAAGTTCCTCCCCTACAGCATCCCTCCTTGCATAGCTTCCCCCGTCTCGTTTTCGTTCATAATTTTGCATTTTGCATTTTCACACCATTTCACAATTTGGAGGACTACATACTATGTCTGAAAAACTTACTCCCAAGAAGATCCTCTTTGTGGGCGCAGAGGTCATGCCCTTCGCCGCAACGGGCGGCCTGGGCGACGTCATGGGCTCTCTGCCTGCGGCGCTCCGTGCCAAGTACGGCGAGGATGCCGACGTCCGTGTGATCTGCCCTCTGTACGACAAGATCCCCCCCGCCACCGTGGCGGCCATGAAAACCGAGGCTGTGTTCAACGTCAAGCTCGCTTGGCGCAACCAATACTGCGGCATCCGCTCCATTGTGAAGGATGACGTCACCTTCTACTTCGTGGACAACGAGTACTACTTCAAGCGAGGCGCTCTGTACGGCCACTTCGACGACGGCGAGCGCTACGCCTTCTTCTGCCGCGCCGTGCTGGATATGATGGAGCAGCTGGACTACTTCCCCGACATCCTCCACGCCAACGACTGGCAATCCGCCCTGTCCGTGGTCTATCTCAAAACGGAATACGGCTGTAGAAGAAGCGAATACGCCGCCATCAAGACGGTGTTTACCATCCACAACATTGAGTATCAGGGTCAGTACGACTTCGCCCTGCTTCAGGACGTATTCGACATCCGCCCCGAGTTCTACACCCTCATGGCCTACGACGGATGCATCAATCTGGCCAAGGCTGCCGTGGAGTGCGCCGATCGAGTCACCACCGTGTCTCCCACCTACGCCCAGGAGATCATGACCCCCACCTACTCCCACCGCCTGCACTTCATTCTGGCCCGTTACAGCCGCAAGGTCAGCGGTATTCTCAACGGCATTGATCAGGTCTACTACAACCCCGCCGCCGACTCCGAGATCCCCTACTGCTTCTCCGCCGAGGACGTATCGGGCAAGGCTCAGGACAAGCTGGCCTTCCAGAGAGAGTACGATCTGCCCGAGGACGCCGACGCCCCCATGATGGCGGTCATTTCCCGCCTTGCCTCCCACAAGGGCGTGGACATCATTGCGGGTATGCTCCGTCACGTGCTGGAGACCCACCCCAAGGCGCAGTTCGTGGTGCTGGGCACGGGAGAAGCTCAGTTTGAAAGCTACTTCCGTCAGCTGGAGCAGGACTTCCCCCGAAGAGTTCGCGCCTTCATCACCTACAACCGCGCCCTCTCCAAGAAGATCTACGCCGCCGCCGATATTTTCCTCATGCCCTCCAGGTCCGAGCCCTGCGGTCTGTCTCAAATGATCGCTTGTCGCTACGGCACCATCCCCGTGGTTCGTGAGACCGGCGGTCTGTACGACTCCATCAAGCCCTACTTCGAGGACGAGAACGGCCCTCACGGCAATGGCTTCACCTTTGCCAACTACGAGGCCTCCGAGCTGGAGGAGAGAGTCTGCGCCGCCCTCGCTCTCTACGAGCATGAGCCCGAGAAGTTCGCCGCCCTCCGCTACCGTGCCCTCACCTCCGACTTTTCTTGGGATGCCTCCGCCGAGAAGTACATGGAGATGTATCAGAATATGTGAGGAGCGGGAGAGCGAGTCTCCGACGGCTTAAGAGCCCTTTTGAAAAAGGGTTCTTAAGAATCTCCTAAAACTTTCAAAAAGAAAACCTACCGACGAAAATCGGTAGGTTTTTTTGTATTAAATAATGATCACTTCAAAACGCAGAAGCTATCCGCTCCCATGGTCAGAAGTCCATCCTTGAACTCCACCTCACCGCAGGACAGGGCAATGCTTCCCTCCGTGGTTACGGGAATGGCTATCTCTCCCTCACCACGGTGGACGGCCACGGTGACGGTATCACCGCCGCCATTAGCGGCGATGCCGTCGGTGGCGGCTCTTTGGTAGACAATATAGTCCCCGCCGTGGGAAAGAATGCAGA
The DNA here is from genome assembly GCA_017532045.1 of Clostridia bacterium. Taxonomy (GTDB): domain Bacteria; phylum Bacillota; class Clostridia; order Oscillospirales; family CAG-272; genus CAMEON01. The sequence goes on from JAFXJW010000055.1 coordinate 11,405, forward strand.
AGTCACCGCCGTGGAATGCGGGGGACTTGCGAAGCTCGCCCAAGGAGCGGTAGTGGTTCAGCAGATCGGCACGGATGGGATCATCCAGATCGTGCCAGGGGAAGGGAAAGCGGCAGAAGGGATCGTGGAAACCCTCCATGCCCACCTCGTCACCGTAGTAGACCGAGGGAATACCGAACACCGTGAACTGCAGGGTGGAGGCCAGCTTCAAAAGGCGGGCGGCCTTCTGTCGCTTCTCGGGGGAGAGGCGCAGGGTGGCCAGCTCCTCGTTGGGACGGTCGTAATCATCCCAATCTGCACCGAGGACGGTGAGGATGCGCTCGGTGTCGTGGGTGCCGACGAGGTTCATGAGGGCATCCAGCACGGAGCGGGGGTAGGAGGCGTACAGCTCGGTAAGGGTGTGGTAGAGGGTCTCGGCGTCCCCGTCACGGATGAAGGCGAGAATGCCGGATCGGACGGGGTAGTTCATGACGCTATCCAACTGCTTACCCTGGAGGTAGCGACGACGGTTTCCGTAGGCCACCTTGTCGGCGGCATTCTCCCAGACCTCGCCAATGATCACGGCCTCCCCCTCGGGGCGGTCTGCCGATGCGCCCTTCACCGACACTCGAAGCTCATCCAAAAACTCATCACTCAGCTCGTCGGCCACGTCCAATCGCCAGCCGCCGATGCCCTTCTTCACGTAGTGGGCGCACACACCGTTCTCCCCTGTGAAGTAGTGGCGGCACTCCTCGGTGGCATGGTTGAGCTTGGGCAAGATAGGAATGCCCCACCAGGACTCGTACTCGTCGGGGAATTGGCGGAAGCAGAACCACTGGCGGTAGGGAGAATCCTCGGCCTGCACCGCTCCCACGGTGGGGTAGATTCCGTAGCGGTTGAAGTAGCGGCTATCGTCCCCCGTGTGATTGAACACGCCGTCAAGGATGATCTTCATGCCGTACTTCCCCGCCTCGGCAATGAGGTTGTCCAGAGCCGGCTCGCCGCCAAAGCCGCCGTCCACGGTCATGTAGTCACCCGTGTCGTACTTGTGGTTGGAGTAGGCCTCGAAAATGGGGCTAAGGTAGATAACCTTGACCCCCAAGGAGGCCAAATAGTCTAGCTTTTCGGCCACGCCCCAGAGGTTGCCGCCGAAGTGGACGTGGTTGGTCAGATGTGCCCCGGGGTAGGCGGGGTACTGGGGAATGCCCCCCTCCCAATCGGGGTTGATCTCGGGGGCTCGTTCCCCACGTCGTCGGGTAGTCTCCCCCTCGCCCTTGGCAAAACGATCCACGAAAACGTGGTACATGACCCCCGCCCCGAACCAAGTTGGAGCGGCGTAGTCGGTCTCGTGGATGAGCAGGCGGAAGGCGGCTCCGCCGTGGGTCACCAGCTCGAAATCCACGTTGTTGACGCTATCCGAAAACAACGTATCCCCCCGACGGACGAACAGAAGGCGGTAGTAGAACAGCCCCGAGGGGGTATTGCCACAGAGGTCGGCCGTGTCCAGCGTCAGCTCATAGGTGTCGGTGAGGGTAGACACGTCCCCGGAGACAAACTCAAAGGGAGTATCCCGCTCGGCGCAGCCGTCCCGCCACAGGCGAAGCACCACGGCAGATGCCCCCAGGGTGCGGGGACAGGCGACGGCAAGGCGCAGGGTCTCCCCCTTGGGGAATGCCCCCAGATGGGTGACATCTCGGCCGTCGGCGGTGTATTTGGAGAAGGTAATAGAAGCGGTTGAATCTATGGGAAAACGAGGAAGCATGGTTCCCTGCTCCTTTCGGATTAGAATAGTGAATGCAGGGGCTTCACCCCTGCACCCCACCTAAACCCTTTTTGCAAAACCTCCTCGCTTTGCTCGGGGCAAATTCGTCTGCGACGAAGTTTGCGAGGGTTTAGGAATCCCAAAAACCTTTAAACAACAATGCTTTAAAAGGTTTTGGGGGTCAAGGCCCTTTTCTCAAAAGGGCTTTGCGGGGAGTGGGGCAGAGCCCCACAAACCCCAATTTATTTCCCCCACATTATATCATAAAACCCATGTTCTGTCAACAAAATCCCCAAAATCACGCAAGGGTGGCGCACCGAGACGGTGAACCACCCTTTGTTTTGAGGATGCTTTGATTAGTGAACGGGCTTAATGTGCCAGAAGCGGTCGGCGTACTCACGGATGGAGCGGTCGGCGGCGAAATGGCCGGAGGCGGCGGTGTTGAGCAGAGCCATACGAGTCCAGTGCGCACGATCAGAATAGGCCTTGATGCAGGACTCATGGGCAAGGCGGTAGGACTCAAAATCAGCCAGACACATATAGGGGTCGGCCACGCCGTGCTGCCCGCCCAACAGGTAGGTGGTGAGGTCCGCAAAGGACTCCCCGCCAAAGCCAATGTTAAGAGCGGCCATGATGCGACCCAGACGGTTGTTGTTGGAGTAGAACTCCACGGAGCGGTAGCCACGGAGCCAGAGCTGCTCCACCTCGGCGGCAGTCAGGCCGAAGATGAACATGTTCTCCTCACCCACGGCGGCCTGCATCTCCACGTTGGCGCCGTCCAGCGTACCCAGGGTGATGGCGCCGTTCATCATGAGCTTCATGCAGCCCGTGCCGCTGGCCTCCTTACCGGCCAGAGAGATCTGCTCGGAGATATCGGCAGAGGGGACAAGAATCTCGGCAGTGGACACGTCGTAATTTTCCAGGAACACCACGTTCAGCTTCTCACGGATGCGGGGAGACTGGTTGATCTCCTTCTGGAGCATGCACAGAAGCTGGATGATGCGCTTGGCCATATAGTAGCCGGGAGCGGCCTTGGCGCCAAAGATGAAGGTCTGGGGACGGATATCCAGATCGGGATTATCCTTGAGATCCAGATACATACCGATGATGTTCAGAGCGTTCAAAAGCTGGCGCTTGTACTCGTGGAGGCGCTTGATCTGCACGTCGTAAACGGCGTGGGTATCCAGACGGATGCCTGCCTTGCGGTAGAGGTGGTTGGAGAACTTCTCCTTGTTGGCGTGCTTGATGGCGCGGAAACGCTCCAGAACGTCGGGATCGTCAGCAAACTTGGCAAACTCAGCAAGCTCCACGGGGTTCTTGCGGTAGCCCGTGCCGATGGTCTCGTCCAGAAGGCCTGCCAGCTCGGGGTTGGAATAGCACAGCCAGCGGCGGTGAGCGATACCGTTGGTCACGTTATCGAAGCGGCCGGGATACATACGGTAGAAGTCCTTGAACACGCTATCCTTAAGAATGGTGGAGTGCAGCTTGGACACGCCGTTGACCGAATGAGAGCCGATGACGGCCAGGTTGGCCATACGGATCTGACCGTAGCCAACGACGGCCATCTTGGACAGGCGGGGCCAATTGCCGGGGAACACCTGCCATGCCTCGCGGCAGAACCGCTCGTTGATCTCCTTGATGATGGTGTAAATGCGGGGGAGCTTCAGACGGAACAGATCCTCATTCCATGTCTCCAGCGCCTCGGGCATAACGGTATGGTTGGTGTAGGAGCAGATCTCCTTTACCATCTCCCACGCACGATCCCAAGGATAGAAGTACTCATCCACCAGAATACGCATCAGTTCGGGGATACAGAGGGTGGGGTGGGTATCGTTGAGGTGGATGGCCACCTTGTCGGCCAGATTGTCCAGGGTACCGTAGACCGCCATGTGGTCACGAATGATGGACTGCACCGAGGCGGAGCAGAGGAAGTACTGCTGGGTCAGGCGAAGAAGCTTACCCTCGGTATGGTTGTCGGCGGGGTACAACACCTTGGAAATGGCGTCGGCATTGGTGGCCTCCTCCATAGCGCGGGCATACTGTCCCTGAGAGAACAGGCCCATGTTGAAGTTCTGAATACTGCGAGCCTTCCAGAGGCGGAGGCGGGACACGCCCACGGAATCCGCGCCCGAGATCATCATATCATAGGGGACAGCCTCGATCTCCTCGGCATCCTCGTAGATGACCTCCATACGGCCGTCGGGCTTCCACTCCTCGTGGATGCGGCCGCCGAAGCGGACGTGGAACACACGGTCGGTACGGGGCACCAGCCACACGTCACCGCCGGGGAGCCACACGTCGGGCAGCTCCACCTGAATGCCGTCCACGATCTTCTGCTTGAAAAGACCGTACTCGTAGCACAGGGAGAAGCCGGTGGCAGGGTAGTCCAGAGAGGACAGGGAGTCCATGAAGCAGGCGGCGAGACGGCCAAGACCGCCGTTGCCCAGACCCGCATCGGGCTCGCACTCGTAGAGATCGTCCAGCGTATAGCCCAGCGTGGAGAGAGCCTCTGCGTAGGCCTTGTCAAGGCCCAGGTTGCAGACGTTGGTCTTGAGGGAGCGGCCCAGCAAGAACTCCATGCACATGTAGTACACACGCTTGCCGCCTGCCTGATTGACCTTCTTCTTGAAGGCGCCCCGCTTCTCGGTGAGAATGTCACGGATGGTCATAGCAGTGGCCTTGTAGATCTGTTCCTTAGAAGCCTCTGCAGAGGTGCAGCCAAAGAAACGGGAAAGCTTGATCTCAAGATTCTCCTTGATCTCGGCAGCGGTAGGTTTACAGTTGATCATATCGGTTATCACTTTCTTAGATTGGTTTCGATGGATATACATATTATTTGTTGGCAGGAGAAATTTTATGTGTAATGGGGGAGCATGTCGCAGGGGTTTCACCCCTGCACCCCACCTAAACCCTTTTTGAAAAAAGGGTTTAGGAATCCCAAAAACGTTTAACAAATATATTTTTTAAAGGTTTTTGAGATTCCAAAGAACTTCGCAAACTTTGCCGCAGGCAAATTTGCCCCGAGCGAAGCGAGGAGGTTTGCCAAAAAGTTCTTTGGTGGGGGTGTGAGGGCAAAGCCCCCACTATTATAGCACCTTCGCCAGGAAGGTCCGGAGTCTTTCGCTCCTGGGGTTCTCAAAGAGCTCTCGGGGCTCGCCCTCCTCAATGATGCGGCCGTCGGCCATGAAGATCACGCGGCTACCCACCTCACGGGCAAAGCCCATCTCATGGGTGACAACGATCATGGTCATACCGTCACGGGCCAGCGACTTCATAACCTCCAGCACTTCACCCACCATTTCGGGGTCGAGTGCCGAGGTAGGCTCGTCGAAAAGCATCACATCGGGCTGCATACACAGGGCACGGACAATGGCAACACGCTGCTTCTGACCGCCCGAGAGCTGGCTGGGGTAGGCATTTGCACGGTCTGCCAGTCCCACCTTCTCCAGAAGCTCCATAGCCAAAGCCTCAGCCTCGGCACGGGACTTCTTCAGAAGCTTCATGGGGGCGATGGTCATGTTGCGGAGGATGGTCATATGGGGGAACAGGTTGAAATGCTGGAACACCATGCCCATCTTCTGACGGTGGATATTGATGTCGGCCCCCTTGGCCAGTATATTCTCCCCGTTGACGTAGATCTCACCCTCGGTAGGCACCTCCAGAAGGTTCAGGGAGCGCAGAAAGGTAGACTTACCGCTACCAGAAGGGCCGATGACCACCACGACCTCGCCGTGATGGATGACGGTGTCCACACCGTCCAGAGCCTTGATCTTATCGCCCTTGTAGTACTTTTTCAACCCGCTGACACGGATGATCTCATTAGCGCTCATTCTTACGCAGCCTCCTTTCCAGAACTCCCACCAGTGCCGTCAGCACCACCACCAGAACAAGGTAGATGAGCGCCACGGCGATCAGAGGCAGAAAGGCCGAGAAGGTACGGCCTCGGATGAGATCTCCCGCCTTGGTCAAGTCCATAACGCCCACGTAGCCTGCGATGGAGGTCTCCTTGAGGAGCACAATGAACTCGTTACACAGGGTAGGCAGCACGCTCTTGAACACCTGAGGAATGACGATATGAAGCATAGTCTGGACATAGTTAAAGCCCAGAGAGCGACCCGCCTCAAACTGTCCGTTGTCAATGGACATGATACCTCCACGCAGAATCTCTGCCACGTATGCGCCCGAGTTGATACCGAAGGCGATGGTGGCGATGAGAATATCGTTACGGGAGGAGGCGAAAATAATAAAGTACATGATGAGGAGCTGCACCATAACGGGAGTACCTCGGATAACCGTCAGATACAGCTTGCAGATGCCGTTGACAAAGGTAAACACGTAGTAGCCAAAGCCCTTGTGGAGCGCCATGGTCTCACGGTTCTTGTCGTAGGAAGAGCGGACGGCCGCTACTACGACACCCAGAACCACACCCATGAGCAGAGCAAAGAAGGTGATGAGCAGCGTGTTTTTCAGACCCTGCACCAGCCACTTCCACATAGAGCCGTCAATAAAATTCAAACGAAAGTCTGCCGCAAAATCGGCAAACCAAGCTTTCATGCCTTCCAAATTTCTTCCCCTTTCTTTTGAAAGAAAACAGAGGGAGGAGAGGGGATGCGAGCCCCCTCTCCTCTCGGTTTACAGTTCCCTCGGGAACGGTTGCTCAAGGACGGTTACTGTGCGCCACCGTCCTTGGGGATGTACTTGTTGATAATACGGTCAATGGTACCGTCAGCCTTCAGATCAGCCAAAGCCTGATTGATCTTGTTCAGCAGCTCGGTGTTGCCCTTGTCCACGCAAATGGCGTAGTCCTCAACAGCATACTCGTTGTCGCCCTCCAGGATGTGGATGCCGTCATTAGCGGCCACGAAGGACTTAGCGGGCTCATTGTCAATGATGACGCAGTCAACCTTGCCGGTCTTCAGAGCGGAAATGGCCTCAGCACCGGTCTTGTAGCGGACAACACGGTCAGTCTTGATGGACTCGTCGTCGTTGAGGTCGTTGAAGCCCCAACCGGAAATGGCGGAGGAGGAGTAGATGTCACCGGTGGTGTCCTGCTGAACGCCGATCTTAATGTCGGGGTTCTTCAGAGAAACAGGATCACCGTTCTCGTCAAAGTTCCACAGATCGTCCAGAGTGGCGATGGTGGAGCCGTCGTTGACGATGATCACCTGGATACCGGTAGCGTAAGTATTGGAGAAGTCCATGGACTCCTTGCGCTTATCCGTGACGGTGATACCGGCCATACCCATATCGTACTTACCCTCGGCAACGCCGGTCAGAACGGCGCCGAAGTCCACGTCCACGATCTCCAGAGTCATACCCAGCTTGTCAGCAATGGCGGCAGCGATCTCGGCGTCGATACCGACGATCTTGTCACCGTCCTTGTACTCGTAGGGAGGGAATGCGGCGTTGGTAGCCATGACGAGGGTGTTCTCTTCCTTCTTATCACAGGAAGCGAACAGGCAAACAGCGCTTACCAGCATGCAAAGAGCCATGATAACGGCAATCAACTTTTTCATGATATGTATCTCCTTATGGTGAATATTTTGCATCTTTATGCACGGTAACATTATAGCACACTCACCCATTTTTTGCAACTATCAATATACACCAAAGGAACAAAAACATAGTCCAGGGTTTTGTGGCATATGTTACAATTATTCAATTATGCAATCAGTTATACATAAACAGTGATTTTTCTTTTCCATCAATGCATATCCCTCACAGACCGTTTGAGTCGTCTCCATCAGCCGACAGTCATGCGCCAAGTATGCAAAAAACAGGCGCAAGCGTGGGAAAATATAGCGGATTGTGATTGACATTTCCCGCAAAATGCCGTATAATTGAAGTAGTAAGGAGAAGAATTTATTGTACTCATATTCTCTCCGCCCCGTTCATACCTTCCCCTCCCCCCGCATAGGATATACCAATTATCCATATACGGAGGTCACGGGTATGTTCATTTACTCCTTCAAAGCCAGCAGCATCAAGTTTTTTGGGATCCTTTGCGTTGCCTTAGCGGCGCTCATTGCCCTCATTGCCTTTGTGCCCGCTTATGCGGGCGAGCAGAATACGGGCGGCGGGAACAGCGGTGGGGTAGCAGTGGATGCCCCCGAGGCAGAATCCGGCGTGACGGTATCGGTGCGCTACGACAAGGTCACGACCGCCGACGATGCGGCGGGCTTCCTCTCCCAGTTCGGCTGGGTGGTGGATGCCGGATCGGTGGAGACCAAGGAGGTCACCATTCCCGCCCAGTTCGACAAGGTGTTCGCCGGCTACAACGAGATGCAGAAGTCTCAGGGACTGGATCTGTCCAAATACAAGAAAAAGGGCGTCACCCGCTACACCTTCACCGTCACCAACTACAAGGGGTATGAGGGAGCCGTGTACGCCAACGTGCTGACCTACCGCGGCCGTGTCATCGGCGGGGACATCTGCTCGGCAGACGTGAGCGGCTTCATCCACGGGTTTGAAAAGCCTGCGGGGGAATGAAATTGGGGTTTGTGGGGGCTCTGCCCCCACCCCCCGCAAGGCCCTTTTGAAAAAAGTTCTTTGGAATCTCCCAAAACTTTTGAAAACCATTGTAAAACAAGAATGTTTTAAAGGTTCTTGGGATTCTTAAACCCTCGCAAACTTTGCCGTAGGCGAATTTGCCCCGAGCAAAGCGAGGAGGTCTTGCAAGAAGGGTTTAAGTGGGGTGCAGGGGTGAAACCCCTGCCCGACAAACCCAAATTTGAAACGATTATTCAGGATTGGAGAAAGAAAATGACCGATAAGGCTACCCTTTACAAATCCCTCATGGAGGCCGCCTCGGCGGCCCGTCAATACGCCTACTCCCCCTACTCGGGCTACCGCGTAGGGGCGGCTCTGCTGGGAAAGAGCGGAAAGGTCTACACGGGATGTAACGTGGAGAACGCAGGCTACTCCCCCACCAACTGCGCCGAGCGCACCGCCGTCTTCAAGGCGGTCAGTGAGGGAGAGCGGGAGTTTTTCGCCATCGCCGTGACGGGCGGGGCGAGGGACTCTGTTGATTCTGCCTGTACTCCCTGCGGCGTGTGCCGCCAGGTTCTGGCCGAGTTCTGCGACCCTGCCACACCCGTCATTCTGGGCACGCCCGACCACCTGCGAGTACTGACCCTGGGAGAACTGCTTCCCTTTGCGTTCACGTCGGGTAACCTGTAAAAAGTAAAGGAGAAGACTATGCGCCCATACGACATCATCAAAAAGAAACGGGACGGTCTTGAGCTGACCGATACCGAGATCCGTGATTTCATTGCGGGGTACGTAGCGGGGGACATCCCCGACTATCAGGCCGCCGCCCTGTGCATGGCATTTACTTTCAGGGCATGACCCCCGCCGAGACCGCCTCCCTCACCATGGCCATTCGGGATTCGGGAGACACCCTCCATTTTGAGGGCATCCACGGTCTCCGTGTGGACAAGCACTCCACCGGTGGCGTGGGGGACAAGACCAGCCTGGCGGTGGCTCCCATCGTGGCCTCTCTGGGCGTCAAGGTCGCCAAGATGAGCGGACGTGGACTGGGTCATACCGGCGGCACCGTGGACAAGCTGGAGGCCATCACGGGCTTCCGTACCGACTTGACTACCGCCGAATTTGAATCCATCGTCAACGAGGTAGGCATCGCCATCGTGGGGCAGAGCGCCGATCTCGCCCCCGCGGACAAGCTGCTCTACGCCCTCCGTGACGTCACCGCCACGGTGGATTCCCTTCCCCTCATCGCCTCCAGCATCATGGGCAAAAAGCTGGCGGCCGACGACGACTGCATCCTCTTGGACGTCAAGACGGGTAGCGGCGCCTTCATGAAAACCGAGGCGGACAGCCGAGCCTTAGCCGAGGCCATGGTGGACATAGGCCGTCGGGCAGGTAAGCGTGTCCGTGCCCTGATCACGGATATGGACAGACCCCTCGGTAATGCCATCGGCAACTCCTTGGAGGTGATCGAGGCCATTGAGACCCTGAAGGGGAACGGCCCTGCCGACTTCACCGAGCTGTGCGTGGCGCTGGCCACCCATATGCTGGTGATCTCTGACCGAGGAGACGAGGCGACCTGCGAGGAGGCCGTCCGACGGGTCATGGCGGACGGCTCGGCTCTTGCCACCTTTGCGAGCATGGTCAAGGCCCAGGGAGGAGATCCCGAACTGATCTACCATCCCGAGAAATTCCCCGCCGCCCCCTACTCCCATGAGGTTCTGTCCCCCGCAGACGGATACATCACCTCGGTGGACTGCGAGGGCTACGGCACCGCCGCCCTGCTTTTAGGGGCGGGACGCAACCGAAAGGAGGATGTGATCGACCCCGTAGCGGGCATCATTCTCCACGCCAAGACGGGAGACCCCGTGAAGGCAGGTCAGCCCATCGCCACCCTGTACACCTCCAAGGCGGAGCTTCTGGATGCCGCCGAATCAAGGCTTTTGACCGCCACCTCCATAGGCCTATACAAGCCTGCGGCACGCCCCCTGATCGTCGGGGTGGTGGAGTAATGGAGGGAGAGTTCCCTTCCCATAGATAGCATTTCATTTGACACCACCAAGGAAAGGATGTTTATGGCTTCTTGGATGATGCATTTCCGCATAGCGGACGCCCTGCTGCAAGCGGGGTCATGGAGGGATATGCCCCCCGAGGCAATCACCGCCTTCATTTTGGGCAACGTGGCCCCCGACAGCGGTGTACCCACCCCCGACGGGCGGGGATATACCCCCAATAAGAACACCTCCCATTTCATGCGGCGGTTTGAGGGCGTACCCTCGGGGCAGAATCCCGAGCGATGCGACCCTCTGTGGCTGGCAGAGGCATGGCTCACCCCCGCCTTGGAGAGGGGAGACGGCGAGGCGGCGGCCTTTTTCCTAGGGTATCTGTGCCATCTGGTCACGGATAACGCATGGGTGCGGGACTTTATATACCCCGCAAAGGAGCAATTTTCCCACCTCCGGTTGGAGGAAGGAAAAGAGACCCCCGAGGGTGTGGCTCGGTTCTACGCCTTTGTCAAAAGGGACTGGTACGACATGGATTTTCTGTACGTCAAGCGGCATCCCGATCTCCCCGCATATGAACGGTTCCTGCATGCGCCCTCCCTGCAAAATCGGTTCCTTCCCTTCTTCCCCGCAGATGCCTTTGAAGCCAAGCGACGGGAGATCCGGGAATTTTACCTGCGGGGCGCGGCCACCGTGGAGGAGCGGAAGCTGTACATATCCGACACCCAGACCGAGGATTTCGTACAAAGAGTCGCCTCGGAGCTTCTTTCGGATTACCCCCACCTCTTCGGGGCGGTGACAGGCCTGTGCCAACCCCTTCCCCTTTAAGAAAAAAATACCCACTCTGTCTTGGGGCAGAGTGGGTCCTTTTTTATTGAATGTCTCGGACGTCGTAGGGGGTGGTCTGATACACGTAGTAGTTCAACCAGTTGGAATAGAACAGGTTGGCGCAGGATCTCCAGCGGACGATGGGCTCTCTCGTGGGATCATCGTCGGGGAAATAGTGGGCGGGGGGCTGGATGGGCAGTCCCGCGTTCTTGTCACGGAGATACTCGTTTTTCAGAGTATCGGCGTCGTACTCCGAGTGACCCATGACGTAGACCTGCTTACCACGGGAAGTCATGGCGCAGAATACGCCCGCCTCCTCCGAGCTGGTGACGATGCGAAGCTCGGGAACGGCCTCGATGTCCTCCCGCTTGGTGGTGGTATGACGGGAGTGGGGGACGTTGAACACGTCGTCGTAGCCACGGAACAGCATGGAGCGGTTGTAGTCCAGCTTATGCTCGTACACGCCAAAGAGCTTCTTCTCCAAGGGGTACTTGGGAATACCGTAGTGGTAGTAAAGCCCCGCCTGGGCCCCCCAGCAGATATGGAGGGTAGAGGTAACGTGGGTCTTGCTCCACTCCATGATCTCGCAAAGCTCGGGCCAGTAGTCCACCTCCTCAAAGGGGAGCTGCTCCACGGGGGCGCCCGTGATGATCATGCCGTCGTACTTCTTGTCCTTGACCTCGTCAAAGGTCTTGTAGAAGGCCAGCATATGCTCCTCGGAGGTGTGGCTGGATTTATGGGTGGCGGTCTGAAGCAGCTCCAGCTCCACCTGCAGGGGAGTATTGCCGATGAGGCGTGCGATCTGGGTCTCTGTCTCGATCTTCTTGGGCATGAGATTGAGCATGAGAATGTGCAGAGGACGGATGTCCTGGGTGATGGCGCGGGTCTCGGTCATAACAAAGATATTCTCGTTGAGCAACGTGTCGGTTGCGGGGAGAAGGTTTGGTATTTTGATGGGCATAATTGTGTTCCTTTTCAGGGTGTTTTTAGAGTATAGGCTATTTGGTTGCTGAAAAGATTTTGGAGATTCCAAAGAACCTTTTGAAAAAGGTTCTTTGGTGGGTGCAGGGCAACGCCCTGCATCGTCCCAATCACGCTCTCAACGCCTGATCCAGATCGGCCAGAATGTCCTCGATGTTCTCAATACCGATGGACAGTCTCACCTGCTCGGGGCGAACGCCGCAGGCGTTGAGCTGCTCCTCGGTGAGCTGACGGTGAGTGGTGGAGGCAGGATGGAGGGCGCAGGAGCGGGCGTCAGCCACGTGGACGACGATGTTCATGAGCTTCAAATTGTCGAGGAACCTGGTGGCGGCGGCACGGCCTCCCTTGATACCCACTGAGATCACGCCGCAAGCGCCGTGGGGGAGGTACTTCTTGGCCAGATCGTACTGGGCGTTGCCCTCCAGCAGGGGATAGTCCACCCAATCTACGCACTCGTGGGACTCCAGGAACTTGGCCACGGCCAGGGCGTTGGCGCAGTGACGCTCCATGCGAAGAGCCAGGGTCTCCAGACCGAGGTTCAAAAGGAAGGCGGCCATGGGGGACATGGTGTTGCCCATGTCACGGAGCATCTGCACGCGGGCCTTGGTCACGAAGGCGGCGGGGCCGAAGGACTCGGTATACACCACGCCGTGGTAGGAATCGTCGGGGGTGGTCAGCTCGGGGTAGCGACCGCCCGCGTTCCAGTCGAACTTACCGCTGTCCACGATACAGCCGCCCACCACGGTGGCGTGGCCGTCCATGTACTTGGTGGTAGAGTGGGTCACGATGTCACAGCCGTACTCAAAGGGACGGCAGAGAATGGGGGTAGCGAAGGTGTTATCCACCACCAGAGGCATGCCGTGCTTATGAGCCAGCTTGGCGTAGCGCTCGATGTCAAAGACAACAAGGGCGGGGTTAGCCACGGTCTCGCCGAAGAGCAGACGGGTATTCTCATCCATCATGGCCTCGATCTCCCCGTCGGTCATATCGGGGGTGGCGAATCTCACCTCAATGCCCATCTTTTTCAGGGTCACGGCGAAGAGATTCACCGTACCGCCGTAGATGGAGGCCAGGGAGATGATGTTCTGTCCCGCAGAGGTGATGTTGAGGACGGTTGTCAGATTAGCGGCCTGACCCGAGGACACCAGCATGGCGCCCACGCCCCCCTCCATCTCGGCGATCTTGGCCTCCACGCAGGCCAGGGTGGGGTTGGAGATGCGGGAATACATATGGCCGTCGGCCTTAAGATCAAAAAGATCGCCCAAATGGTCGGCGGAATCGTACTTGTAGGTGGTGCTTTGGTAGATGGGCAGAGTTCTGGCCTCGCCGTTCCCCGGCTTGTAGCCCCCCTGTACGCAAAGTGTGTCAAGCTTGTAGTTGGACATGATGGTATTCTCCTGTATATGAATTGATTTATTCTTCAAATTTGGGTTTATCGAGGAAGTCTCCCTGTACCCCGTTCCCCCAAGATGAAGGACGAAGCCCTTCATTAAGAGAAGTGGCCGGGGGTATTGGGGGCGGCCGTGAGCGCCCCAATGCGCGGCGGAAGCCGCAAGAAGGTTTTCGATAAACTTCCTTTTGTGGAAAAGAAAATTCCAGTTTTGACTCGTAAAGTTTCTTGCACCTGCCGGTGCGCGTCAGGGTGCTCAAGGCCGCCCCCGACACCCCAGGCCTCCTACTTTTTCTTTGCAGGGGCTTCGCCCCTGCACCCTGTTACAGAGGAAACCCAACTCCTCGATAAACTGCAATTTACTCACTCCAGCCCGTCAGGTTATCGCACTGATAGAACACCCGATCCCCCACGGTGGTGACGCCCTCGGCGGTGAGGGTGGCCAGGGAGAGGCAACCCGAGAAGCAAGAACTAGGGAGAGTGGTGACGTTTTTCGAAAGGGAAACGGTAGTGAGGGAAAGACAGCCCATGAAGGCCTGTATGCCCAGCACCGTCAGCCCTGCGCCGCTTCTGAAGGTCTGCATACGAATGCAGCCATGGAAGGCGTCATCCCCAATGGACACCACGCTATCGGGGAGGGTCATGGCCGTCAGCCGCTCACAGCCGTAGAAGGCGCGCCGACCGATGGTGGTCACACCCTGAGGGATGTGGATCTCTCGGATGGAGGAACACTCAAAGAATGCGTTGGCGGGAATGGCGGAACAGCCCTTGGAGAGCGTCACGGTGATGAGAGAGGCAGGGATATAGCCCGCCGTGAAGGTGTAGTGAGCCGCACCGAAGAGGTAGCCCAGATAGGCCGTTGCCTCGGCGGGATGCAGGGCATCCCCCTTCTCAATAGCCGCCTTTTGCTCCTCGGTAATCGGATGATCGTAGGTACAGCCTCCCACGAAGGGAATGGTGAGACTCTCCAGTCTGCCACAGCCCTCCAGCATACCCTCGCCCATGTATGCGACGGTGCTCGGGAGGGTCATATTCAAGAGGCGAATACAACTCGAAAAGGCGTGCTCGCCCAGAGTGGTCAGGGCGGTATCGGCGGTAGTGATATAGGCAAGGCCCTCACAGCCGTAAAAAGCGAAATCGCCGATCTCAACCGTCGTATCGGGCAGGGAGACGACCTCCAGTCCACGGCAGGCATAGAAGGCGTAATCGGGGATAACCGTCCCCTTGGTCAGAACGAGGGTGGAGAGGCTAACGGGCACGTAGCCGCCGCCCGCCTCGTGAGTGGTAGCGCCAAAGAGAGCGCCAAAGTAGGGTGCGCCCTCACAGGTGTAGACGGGGGTTTTCAGGGAGGTAAGATTCTTGCACCCCTCAAAGGCGGACTTGCCAACCGAGGTAACGGTATCGGGAACAGACACGGCCTTGAGGCCCGTCATGCCCTTAAAGGCGGAGTCGGCAATAGCGGTAACAGGCTTCCCCTCGATGGTATCGGGAATGACGAGAACAGACTCGCCTCCCTTGTAACCCAAAACGGTCACGCCATTCTCGTTATTCTCATAAGCGAAGTCGGGAGTACGGGCAGGCGCAGACGAAGCAAAGAGGGCCTCCAGCCGCTCGGCATAGTCGGAGACGTCCGTAAGCACACGGTCATCGGTCAGATCGGGGACGGTAACGGGAGGAAGGGTCACGACCTCCCCATCGGGAGACGTATCTCCGCCGTCGGAGTCGATCGAGCAGGCGACCATAGTCAGAAGCAGGGACACCGCCGTCAGAGCAGCCAGCATGCGGCCAAGGGTTGCGGACAAATATGTTTTCATGATATTTCCTTTTCACGAAGTGTTTCAAAAGCGAAGGCTTCCCACATAGGTATACCTTTTTATAGTATAACACAAAAGAAGCTGAAATGCAAGAGTATTTCAGCATTTTCACGCAAAAAACAGGCCGCACCGAGGTGCGGCCTGTTCGGGTTCGCTTTATACCAAACCGCGTTTGGGGTACCCTCGTGGGTACTACCTTGGCGGCGATCATGGACATTGGGGTTGTATGTTCAATTGTATCACAAACCGCATTTGGCTGTGCGGACAACAGCACCCGTATCTGTAATTTGATAAAGCTCGTCCCAATGGGGACAAATTCATGGGGAACGGGGTAGAATTGCGGAGCTACTCTCGCAGGTATTACTTGGCGTAATCCGTAGCGCGGCTCTCGCGGATGAGGTTGATCTTGATCTGGCCGGGGTACTTGACCTCTTCCTGGATCTTCTGTGCCATCTGGCGGGCGATGAGAGGCATATCCTCGTCATGCACCGTATCGGGCTTGACCATCACGCGCAGCTCGCGTCCGGCCTGAATGGCAAATGCTTTCTCGATTCCGTTGAAGCCCTCGGCGATCTCCTCCAGCTTCTCCAGACGCTTGATGTAGTTCTCCATGTCCTCTCGTCTTGCTCCGGGGCGGGCGGCCGAAATAGCGTCGGCGGCCTGAACCAGAACGGCGATAACGGTCTGGGGCTCTACGTCTCCGTGGTGGGCTTCGATGGCGTGTACCACCTCACGGCCCTCCTTGTACTTCTTAGCGGCGTTCACGCCGATCTGCACGTGTGATCCCTCCACGTCATAGGGGAAGGCCTTACCAATATCGTGCAGAAGTCCTGCCCTGCGGGCAAGAACGGGATCCACACCCAGCTCCTCTGCCATGATGCCGGCCAGGATGGCGACCTCAATGGAGTGCTGGAGTACGTTCTGACCGTAGCTCGTGCGGTAACGCAGACGTCCCAACAGACGAACCAGATCAGGATTAATGCCATGGATGTTCACCTCGAAGGTTGCGCGCTCACCGGCCTGCTTAATAGCGGCGTCCACGTCCTTCTTGGCCTTCTCGACCATCTCCTCAATACGGGTGGGATGGATGCGGCCGTCGGAAATCAGCTTTTCCAGCGCCAGTCTTGCCACCTCACGGCGGATGGGATCAAAGCCGGAAATGGTAATGACCTCGGGGGTATCGTCGATGATCAGCTCGACACCCGTCAGGGTCTCCAGCTTCTGGATGTTACGACCCTCACGGCCAATGATGCGGCCCTTCATCTCTTCACTGGGAAGAGCAACCGAGGAAATCGTAGACTCGGCAACGAAATCACCTGCGCAACGCTGAATAGCCAGAGCCATGATGCGGCAGGCCTTATCGTCGGCCTCCTCACGGTACTCCTGCTCCAGCTCTACGATGCGCTGTGCCTGCTCGTGGCGGATCTCCTCCTCAAGCCCAGCAACCAGCTCGGCCTTCGCCTGCTCGGCGGTATAGCCCGATATCTTCTCCAGAGCCAGCCTCTGCTCCTCCAGGGTTGCGTCGATCTGCTCTCGGACTACGTCGCAATCCTTCAGCTTCTTCTCAAGCTGCTCGCTTTTCTTGTCAAGCTGCTCGCTCTTCTTGTCCAGATTCTCTTCCTTTTTGGAAAGACGGGTCTCGGTGCGAGACACCTCAGCGCGGCGCTCCTTGATCTCCTGCTCCATGTCATTCTTCTGGCGCATGATCTCTTCCTTAGCGGTAAGCAACGCTTCCTTTTTCATGGTCTCGGCCTGCTTGGTTGCCTCGTCGACCAGCTCCCTGGCCTTATGCTCCGCGGTACCGATCTTGGCCTCTGCCACGTGCTTTCGATAGAGAATCCCCACGATGCCGCCGATAACCAAGCATGCGACGCCCGTGATCACCAGAATCAAAATCTCATTAGGATCCATGTTTATACACCTCCTTTTCTCAAAAATAAAATCAAAGCCTCGCCTGCACCGTAGGAACAGGCGAGGTCATGTTATATTATACACAAAATTTGGCGAATTGTCAAGTGATTTTATGCCTTTAACGAACTAAAATCATTCCTTTTTTGAAATTTTCCGCAAATTCCCCAGCAGGAGTCCGTCTCAGGCCAGCGCCCGCAGGGTCTCACAGACCAGACGGTAGGTGCGTTCCACAGAGGGGATGGAGAGCATCTCTCTGGGAGTGTGGATGTCTCTCATATCGGGGCCAACCGAAATGATGTCCATCTCCCCCAGCTTGTCGCAGAGGATACCGCACTCCAGCCCCGCATGAATGACCTCCACCTTGGGAGTGATACCGTACACCTCCTGACTGACCTTGATCCACAGGTCACGGAGGGGGGATGCGGGAGCGTAGTCCCAACCGGGGTAGCGGGCGCGGTGGGTGGCATTCTCATCACTGCCCGTGCAGGTCAAGGCCAGCATTTCCAGCTCACGCTCGGAATCGTCCAGATGAGAATTGGATGCGGAACGGGTGGACAGGGAGAATTTCACGGCGGTGGGCTTCCCTTCCCCGTCAGTCAGGGTCTTGACGATGCCCAGATTGCGGGAGTGAGCCACCAAGCCCTTGACGTGTGCAGACATGGACAGCACACCATCACGGACGAGGGTCAACAGGGACAAGGCGGCGTGGGTAGACCGGTCATCCATGCACAGAGCGGGGGCGTCGGGCAGGGTCTCCACGGTACAAGTGAAATTCTTGTCGGCAGGGATCATATTGGATTCCTTGCGAAGGTTCTCGGCTTCTGCCTGAATACCCATGCAGAATCCCTTCGCACGAAGATCCGTGTATCCGGCACCGGAATGCGGGATCACCACAACCGCCTCGCAGGAGCGAGGGATGGCGTTATCCTTGCCGCCGCCATTGATCGAAACCAGCTTGAACAAGGCACCGCATATACTTTCCGCAAGGAGCAGTCTGCCCATGGCCTTGATGGCATTGGTGTGACCCTCGTGGATCTCCACACCCGAATGTCCTCCCGTAAAGCCGTCCAGCGTCACCTTAACGGCCATACCCTCGGCGTCCTCCCGGTCCACGGGCAGAGTGATATCGGTACGCATACCCCCCGAGCAGCCGGCGGTGATGACGCCCTCGGCCTCGCTGTCCAGATTGATCATGGTACGGGCGGTAGCCCCTGCGGCGGCAGGGTCAAAGGCCCACGCCCCCTCCAGTCCCGTCTCCTCGGAAACGGTGAACAAACACTCAATGGCAGGATGCGGCTCAGGAGGACTATCCAAAATGGCCAGCATCATGGCCACGGCCACCCCGTCGTCGCCCCCCAGGGTGGTGTCGGTGGCAGAGATCCAACCGTCGTTGACCCGCAGCTTCAGCCCGTCGGTGGTGAAATCATGAGTGGAATCGGCGGTCTTTTCCCCCACCATATCCGTATGCCCCTGGAGCATGACGGCAGGGGCAGACTCGTGCCCCTCGGTAGCGGGGAGCTTGATGAACACGTTGTGGACGCCGTCACGGTAGCAGGCAAGGCCTCGGGTCTTGGCGAAGGCCTCGATGTAATCGGCGATGGCCTTTTCCTCCCCCGACACGTGAGGGATGGCGCAAATGTCCTCAAAGAAGGACAGGACGGATGCGGGCTCGTAGCCCGAAAGAATACGGGTAGCAGACATAGAAAAGCTCCTTTATGCTGATGATTGGAATGGAAAGAGGAAAGAAACCCGAAAAAGCTCCTTTCCTCTCCTGTATTTGACTGTTCGTTTAGGATTTCACTCTGGAAGGCAGGGTAACCACGCCCTCGGGCATGCCGCTCAGGTAAGGAAGGAGGCTTCCTGCACCCAAAACGGTGCTGCTGATGGGCTTCTTGGCCACGTAGGCGGGAATGCCCGTGACCCGCTCAATGAGGCGATCCAGTCCTCGGAGCAGACTTCCGCCGCCCGTAAGGACCATGCCCTTTTGCAGAATATCTCCCACCAGCTCGGGAGGCGTTCGCTCCACCACCGAGCAGATGGAATCCAGAATGGCGGTAATGGGCTCGTAGAGGGCCTCGATCATCTCACGGGAGCTGATGAGGACTTCCTTTTGGTAGCCCTCGGAGAGAGAGCGACCCGTGACCTTCATGTAAGTGGTCTTTTTCTGCTCGTAGACGTCACCGATGTTGATCTTGATGTCCTCGGCGGTGCGCTCACCGATGAGGATATTGTAGCGGCGACGGAGGTAGCTCTGAATGGCCTCGTCGAACTTATCTCCTCCCACGGGAATGGAGTCGGATACCACCAGGCCGCCCATGGACAGCACCGCAATATCACTGACACCGCCACCAATATTGACGACCATGCTTCCCACAGGGGACTTGATGTCAAGACCTGCGCCGATGGCGGCGGCCTTGGGCTCTTCGATGAGGTAGGTTCGTCTGGCACCCGCCTCACGGGAGGCCTCCATCACGGCCCGCATCTCCACCTCGGAGATGCCCGTAGGCACCGTGATCAGCACACGGGGCGGGATCCACACCTTGCCGCAAGCGCGGCGGATGAAGTAGCGGAGCATCTGGAGAGTGACCTCGTACTGGCTGATGGTGCCGTTCTTCATGGGGCGCAGAGCGTCAATGTGGTCGGGGGTACGGCCCAGCATCTCCATGGCGTCCTGACCCACCTTGACCACACGGTCGGTGGAGACGTCGATGGCCACCACAGAGGGCTCCTTGAGGACGATGCCCTGATCCTGCACGTAGACGAGGACGGAGGCCGTACCGAAATCAATGGCGATATCCCGCGTAAACTTCTCCAGCACCGTACTCACCTCGCTTTCCTGTGTGTGGTTTTGGGACGCGGAAACAGTATCCCAACATATATCTTTTTATAAGTATAACACAATACCACCCTCTGTGTCAAGGGGGTTTTGGATATTTCAAGGCGGCTTCCCCTCGGCGGCGGGATTTATCGGCCTCGCCTCAGGCGAAGGGACAGTCCCGTATAGCGCAGGGTCTGACGGTTGTTGTCCACCATGGTGCGGATCACGTCCTCCCTGCCCACCAGGATCACCATGCGCTGGGCACGGGTAACGGCGGTGTAGAGCAGGTTGCGGACAAGGAGAAGGGGCGGAGCATTGTACACGGGGATGATGACGAAGGGATACTCCGAGCCCTGACTCTTGTGGACGGTCACCGCCCACGCATGCTCCAGCTCGTCCAGCATATCCCCCGTGTAGGTAGCCTCCTTATCGTCGAAGGAAACCACCATTTCCCCCTCGGCAGGGTCAACAAAGATCACCGTACCGATGTCACCGTTGAACACGCCGCTTCCCTCGGTTCGATCCACACTGCTACCGCTCTCCCACGTAATATCATAGTTGTTCTTGGTCTGCATGACCCGATCTCCCACACGGAAGACCGTATCCCGGAAGGTAAGCTCTCGCTTTCCCTTGGCGGGGGGATTCAACTCCTTTTGCAAGCGGCGATTGAGGTTTTCCGTGCCAGCCTCTCCCTTACGGGAGGGAGTGATGATCTGGATGCCGCCCTCGGTCGCCTTCCCGTAGGCACGGGGCAGGCGGGTGGCGCAAAGCTCCACCACGGTATCTGCGATCTCACGGTCATGGCGGCGAGGGAGGAAGAAGAAATCGTTATTCTTCACCGTCAGGTCGGGGTAGACGCCCTCGTTGATGGCGTGGGCGTTGGTAATGATGAGAGACTCCCCTGCCTGGCGGAAGATCTCGGTGAGGCGCACCGTGGAAAAGCGGCCGCTGTCGATGAGGTCGTTCAGTACCCGTCCCGCTCCCACCGAGGGAAGCTGGTCGGCGTCTCCAATAAGAATGAGCCGCGCGCCGGGCTTGATCGCCTTGCAAAGAGAGCACATGAGGGCATTGTCCACCATGGAGGCCTCGTCCACGATGATCACGGACTCCTCCAGAAGATCCTGCTCGTTACGGCGGAATCGCCCGTGTCCGCTTCCCTCCTCAAATTCCATCTCCAAAAGGCGATGGATGGTCTTAGCCTCGGTGGAGGTGGATTCCGACAGCCGCTTGGCCGCCCGTCCCGTGGGGGCGCACAGGGCCACCGTCATATCCATGGAGCGGAAAATGTGTAAAAGGGCGTGAACCACGGTGGTCTTACCCGTACCCGGGCCGCCCGTCAAGAGCATCACGCCGCCCGACAGAGCGGCCACGATGGCCTGCTTTTGACCTTTGGCATAGGACACCCCCTGCTCCCGCTCCTCACGGGCAATGAAGGCGTTTACGTCCCCTGCGTCCACGGCGGGGCAAAGTCTGTCCAGAAGGAGGAGCTTGTCCGCAATATATTTTTCCTGCCGATCCGAGCTTTTGTCATAGATGAGATCCTGTCCCTCGAAGCGGTGGGACACCAGCGCCCCCATGTCCAGCAGGGTCGCCACGGCGTCCTCCACCTGTTTCCTTTCGGCCTGCAAAAGGCTCGTGGCGGCCTCGATCAGCTTCTCTCGGGGAAGGCAGACGTGACCGTTGCGGGCGGCGTTGGAGGTGAGGATATAGCGGACGCCGCTCATGGCTCGCTCCTCGCTGTGAGGGTCCAGTCCCAGAGACATAGCCATCTGGTCGGCTCGCTCAAAGCCGATTCCCTCCACCTCGTCGCAGAGGCGGTAGGGGTTTTTCTTGGCCAGATCCACAGCCCCCGCACCGAGCTGCTTGTAGATCTTGACGGTCATAGCGGCGCCAAAGTAGTCACGGAAGAAAAGCATAGCCGAGCGGATCCCCGCCTTGGCCTTAAAATCCGCCGAGATCTCGGCGGCCTTTCTGCGGGAAATACCCGGCACGTCGGCCAGCCATTCGGGATGGTTCTCCATCACGTCCAGCGTCTCGTCTCCGAAATGGGACACGATGCGCTCGGCCAGTCTGGGGCCTATGCCCTTGATGGTGCGGGAGGCCAGATACCGCAGAATGGCGGCGGAATCGGCGGGCATGTTCCGCTCGTACTGCTCCACCTTGAACTGGCGACCGTACTTGGGGTTATGCACCCAGTTTCCCCATAGGATCAGGCTATCCCCGTCGGTCACGTAGGGCAGGATCCCGCAGGCGGTGATGACGTCATCCTCCAGCCCGAAATCCATGACGGTGTACCCGTTGTCCTCGTTGGCGTATATGATATGCTCCACCGTACCCTTCAGCTGGGTGAGGGATTCCTTGGAAAAATCCTCGCCCCCCGTCATGGAGGCGTCAAGGGGCGGCAGGGGGGGATGATCGTACATGGGAAGCCTCCTTTCCGAAAAATGGTGTAGCGGTTATGGGGTGTCCTCCATAAAACAGAGGGTCGCGCCGTACCGCTCCAAGACCTCGGCGTAACCCTCGGTCTCCTTCATGCCCTCCTCCCACAGACTGCGGGGAAGAACCAGAACCACCCGTTTTCCCCGACCGCAGGAGGTGCGGCGAGCCTCGCAGAGCAGGATGTCCAGCTCCTCGGGAGGCAGGGAGCGGGTAACGACCACGGCCGTAGCCAGCTCACGGGGAGTGAGAAAAACCGCAAACAGGCCATGAAGAACACCGTAAAAGCCTATGACTGCCAAAGCAGCAATCGTGATCTGAAATAACGTCTCCCGAACATCCATATACCGACCTCCCAAAATGGTTTCGATAATCAGTATATGAAAGGGCGCAGGGAGGAGTGAGGGGTTCAAATTGGGGTTTATAGGGCCGAAGGCCCTCTCGCCCCCACTTAAACCCTTCTTGCAAGACCTCCTCGCTTTGCTCGGGGCAAATTCGCCTACGGCAAAGTTTGCGAGGGTTTAAGAATCCCAAGACCCTTCAAAAAACATTGATGAGCCAATAACAATTTGTTAAAGGTTTTTGGGGAGTCCAGAGGGGCTTTTTGCAAAAAGCCCCTTTGGCCGTTCTCCATATATATCCCTCGAAAGGCGCCATAAGGGACGGCGGGGTAGCGCCGTCCCTTGGAATGGGTTGCAGATTACAGAAGCTCTGCCTTGAGGGTCTCGGCCAGATCGGTCTGCTCCCAAGGCGCATTCAGATCCTCACGACCCATGTGACCGTAAGCGGCCAGATCGCAATAGATGGGACGGCGAAGGTCGAATCTCTTAATGATAGCAGCGGGACGGAGATCCACGTGCTTCAGAACGGCCTCCTGAATGGCGGCCTCGGAGACCTTGGCGGTACCGAAGGTGTCCACCAGGACGGAGACGGGCTTGGCCACGCCGATGGCGTAGGCGACCTGTACCTCGCAATGGTCGGCCAGACCGGCGGCCACCACGTTCTTGGCGATGTAACGGGCGGCGTAGGAGGCGGAGCGATCCACCTTGGTGGGATCCTTACCCGAGAAAGCACCGCCGCCGTGACGGGCGTAGCCGCCGTAGGTGTCCACGATGATCTTGCGTCCCGTCAGACCCGTATCACCGGCAGGGCCGCCAATGACGAACCGACCCGTGGGGTTCACGAAGAACTTAGTGTTCTCATCCAGCAGATGGGCAGGGACGATGGGACGGATGACCTTCTCGATCATGTCCTCGCGGATGGTCTCCAGCGTGACCTCAACAGAGTGCTGGGTGGATACCACCACGGTGTCCACACGGACAGGCTTACCCTCCACGTACTCCACGGTGACCTGGGTCTTACCGTCGGGACGGAGGTAGTCCAGCTCGCCGCTCTTGCGCACCTCGCTGAGGCGCTTGGCCATCTTATGGGCCAGAGAAATGGGCAGGGGCATCCGCTCCGGGGTCTCGTTGCAGGCGTAGCCGAACATGAGGCCCTGATCGCCGGCGCCGATGTCCAGACCGTCGTCGGTGGTTCCCTCCTTGGCCTCCAGAGACTTGTCCACGCCCATGGCGATGTCGGGGGACTGCTCGTGAATGGAGGAAATGACGGCGCAGCTATCGCAATCAAAGCCGAATTTGGCGCGGGTGTAACCGATCTCACGGACGGTCTCACGGACGATCTTCTGGATATCCACGTAGGCGGTGGTGGTGATCTCACCCATGATGGCCACAAGGCCCGTGGTGCAAAAGGTCTCACAGGCTACACGGGACATGGGATCCTGGCGAAGCAGCTCGTCCAGAATGGCGTCGGAGATCTTGTCGGAAATTTTGTCGGGGTGACCCTCGGTCACGGATTCGCTGGTAAACAGCACGGAACGGTTGTCGTTGATCATTGTATTGGGTATCCTTTCGGTTGTTTTACGGGAACAAGCCGTGAAAAACGCCCTCTGCCGAGAGACAGAGGGCGTTTCTTCGTCTGACTCTCATCAAGCAGGTATTGGCACCTTACCCCACGGGGCAGGTTGTCGTGACTTCACAGGGCCTGTCCCTCCGTCACTCTTGATAAGCGATTTACTTCTTTTATTATACAGGAAAACTTATATTCTGTCAAGAGTTTTATTCTCTTTCTTCGACGAAAAAACTCACAAAAAATCCTCCGCCACAAGTGGCGGAGGATGTGAAAAATTCCTTACGCAAACCCTCGGAAGCCTTTAGGGACACTTCAACAGGGAGAGATGCCGCTCAGAACAGAGCGCCGAAAGCGGCCACCACACCGTAGGAGATAAGAGTCATGACCACGCCGGCAATCAAAACACCTATGAAAACCGCCAAAAGGGACTTCCAGAACTTCATATCGAAGAGGGCGGCCACCAGCGTCCCCGTCCAAGCGCCCGTTGCGGGCAGAGGGATGGCGACGAAGAGTGTCAAGCCCCAGAATGCGTATTTTTCGATCTTAGCTCGATTCTTTTCGGCCTTTTCGAACATCTTGTTGGCAATCTTGTTGAAGAATTTGATCCTGCATTTTGCCATCCAAGTCAGCACAGACTTGACGAAGAGCAGGATGATGGGAACGGGGAGCATATTTCCGATCACGGCGATGAAGTAAGTCTGCCACCAAGGGAGGCCGAAGCCGGCTCCCAAGGGGATAGCCCCTCGCAGCTCAATGATGGGAAGCATGGAGCAGAACAGAACGCAAAGCTCCTCTCCCACGGTTTCCAGAAAAAAGTGTGCAATAGCTTCTTTCATGGAACAATCCTTTCTTTATTGGGAAGCACCGAACATTTCAGTGATATTTTCAAACCAGGTAAACTCGCCCACCCAGGAGAAATCTCCGTGAAGCAGGGTCACGAACAGAATAATCACCGCCGCCAGGAACACCAGGCCGCCGATGGTCACCCACAGGGTGCGACGGGCGTTCTTTTTCTGTTGCGCGGGATCATTATGGGACTCACCGGAGGCAGACTTCGGCAGAAGCTTGGCTGCCTGCATTGCCCGACAGACAGGCTTATAGAGGATCAACACCAGAGCGGCGTTGACCATGCCCTTAATCAAATTGAAGGGGAAGAATAATGTGGGAATCATGTCGATGACGGCCGATCGTGGAACCTCCATGTAAAAGGGTGTCACCACCAGATTCAGAGTAAGCATGACGGCCACCAAGGCGACCACACCGGACACCAGAGCGACGATCACTCTCGAGAGCTTCTTTTTGTTGGCATACACCACCGCGCACACGACCGAGAAGGTGAAGGAGGAGGCAAAATTCATAAGGAAGCCGTACCAACCCGTATCGCCGATCGTGATGAATTCCAGCGTCGCCACCAGCAAAGAGACGGTAGCGGCAGCCACGGGACCCAGCAAAAGGCCCGAAATGGTAATGATAGAATCCTTCAGATCAAAGGTAAGAAACGTAACGTTGAAGCGGAATACAAACATGGCGGCAAAGGCCAACGCGGCAAAGACCGCCATCAGGACCAACGCACGCAGGCGCGCGCGCTTTTTCAAAGCAGTAGACATAAAATGTAATCCTTTCCCATCCGGACTGTGAACGTATACACGAGATGTCGGTATACGCGAAGGTCTTCTCCCTTTGCCTTCAAGGGCGAAAGTTTGCGAAGCGCAGCGGAGAAAACTTTCTGAACTCAGCAAGCTGAGTTCTACCGTCGGCGCAGGAATCTCACCTGCCAGGCACACATACCGTCGCAGCTGTGTGTTTGTGGGCTATACCACCGGTATGGAATTTCACCAATTCTCAAAGATGAATAAAATAAATGAACAGGAAAACCCCGCAGCAATGCGCGGGCAATGGGAGCATTGCTACGTTGCTGCGGGGCGAATTTATCCTTTAGGGATAATTACTTAATGATCTCGGAAACAACGCCGGAACCGACGGTACGGCCACCCTCACGGATAGCGAAGCGCAGACCCTTCTCGCAAGCGATGGGGGCGATCAGCTCAACAGTCATCTCAACGTTATCGCCGGGGCGGCACATCTCAACGCCCTCGGGCAGCTCGATCACACCGGTAACGTCGGTAGTTCTGAAGTAGAACTGAGGACGGTAACCAGCGAAGAAGGGCTTCTGACGACCACCCTCCTTCTCGGACAGAACGTAAACGTTGCCCTTGAAGTTGGTGTGGGGGTTAACGGAACCGGGCTTAGCCAGAACCTGACCACGGCGGATGCCATCCTTAGCAACGCCACGGAGCAGAGCACCGATGTTGTCACCGGCCTCAGCCTGAGGCAGCAGCTTGTGGAACATCTCGACACCGGTAACGACGGTGGTGGACTTCTCCTCGGTGATACCGACGATCTCGACGGTGTCGTTGACCTTCAGAGTACCTCTCTCAACACGACCGGTAGCACCGGTACCACGGCCGGAGATGGAGAAGACATCCTCAACGGGCATCAGGAAGGGCAGGTCAGCCTTACGATCGGGGGTAGGAATGTAAGCGTCAACCTCAGCCATCAGCTCGAGAATAGGAGCGTACTCAGCGGAAGAAGGATCCTTAGAGTCGGAGGTCAGAGCCTCACGAGCGGAACCACGAACGATCGGAATATCGTCACCGGGGAAATCGTACTCGGACAGCAGGTCGCGAACCTCCATCTCAACGAGGTCCAGCAGCTCCTCGTCGTCAACGAGGTCGGTCTTGTTCATGAAAACAACGATTGCGGGAACGCCAACCTGACGAGCCAGCAGAACGTGCTCACGGGTCTGGGCGAGAGGGCCATCGGTACCTGCAA
>JAFXJW010000056.1 GCA_017532045.1 Clostridia bacterium
CGAGCTCAGCGCTCCGCCGAGGTTGCGGACCTCTGGCGACCCGTGAAGTGACGGCGCATAAGGCCTTTTTGCCCCCTGGCAAAAGGGCGCGCCGGACAGAGGATAGGATTCTTAAGGAAAGTACCCGGGTACTTTCCTTAAGTGGCGATTCTTTTGGTACTTTTCTTTCGCCACGGAAAGAAAAGTACAGAATCCCATCTCCCCGATAAACCCAAATTTATCCTTAACAAGGAGTACACATGACCTATCAACAAGCCCTCGACTATATCCACTCCACCTGCTGGAAGGGCAGCCGCCCCGGGCTGGAGCGCACCATCGAGCTGACGGGTCGCCTCGGCAGGCCCCAGGATTCCCTCAAATTCATTCACGTGGCGGGCACCAACGGTAAGGGCTCTACCTCCGCCATGCTGGCCTCCATTCTGCAAAAGGCGGGGTACAAGGTGGGGCTCTACACCTCCCCCTTCATCCTCCGCTTCAACGAGCGGATGCGGATAAACGGGCAGGACATCCCCGACGCCGAGCTGGCCGAGATCACGAAAGCCGTGAAGCCCCACGCCGAGGCTATGGCCGACACCCCCACCGAGTTCGAGCTGATCACCGCCATCGCCCTTTGCTATTTCGCCCGCAATGCCTGCGACTACGTGGTATTCGAGGTGGGCATGGGAGGACGGCTGGACTCTACCAATATCATTGACGCCAAGACCGTGGTGGCCTCGGTCATCACGGGTATCGCCATGGATCATACCGCCTTCCTGGGTGACACCCCTGAGAAGATCGCCTATGAGAAGGCGGGGATCATCAAGGCAGGCGTCCCCGTGATCTACGGCGGAAACCACCCTCCCGTGGGGGAGATCCTTCCCTCCCCCGAGGCTCTCTCCTGCGGCGCCGTCATCCGCAAGAAGGCCGCCGAGATGGCCGCCCCCTACGTGGAAACCGACCACACCAAGCTGGCAAACATCCGCTCCGACCTCTTTGGCGCAGATTTTGATTTCGGCGGGTATGAGAATATCCACATTTCCCTCGCAGGTCTCTACCAGCCCCACAACGCCGCCAACGTACTGACGGTGGTGGATCTGCTTCGCACCCGTGGACTGACCATCCCCGAGGAGGCCATCCGTGAGGGACTGGCATCCGTCAAATGGCCTGCCCGCTTTGAGGTGTTGTCCAAATCCCCCCTGATCATCGCCGACGGCGGTCACAACCCCGAGGGCATTGACGCCGCCATCGCCAGCGTGAAGGCTTATTTTAAAGATGAAAAAATCCTCCTGCTCACAGGAGTCATGGCCGACAAGGACTATACCCACATGGTGGGTCGCATGACCGAGGTAGCCGAGCGGGTCTTCTGCGTCCGCCCTGCCAATGACCGTGCTCTTGATCCCGTCGCCTACGCCGAAGCCTTCCGCAAAATGGGCATACCCGCCGAAGGATACGCCACCGTGGCGGAGGGCGTGAAGGCCGCCGTGAAGGTGGCCGCCGCCGAGGGGAAAGCCCTTTTGTGCCTTGGGTCGCTGTACATGTACGGAGAGGTCAGAGCCGCTGTTTTGGGCGAGGTGGTGTCATGACTGACGGTCTGATCCTCCGCTTTGCCACCCCGGCCGATGCCGAGGCGCTGGTGGCCATCTACACCCCCTATATTCTGAAAACCGCCATCACCTACGAGTATGAGATTCCCTCCACTGCCGAGTTTGCGGGGCGCATCTCCGCCTACTCCGCCAAGTACCCCTACCTCGTAGCCGAGCTGAACGGTACCCCCGTGGGCTACGCCTACGCCTGTCCCCTCGGCTCCCGACCCGCCTTTGACTGGGCGGTGGAGACCGCCATCTATATCCGCGAGGACTGCAAGGGGCTGAGGATCGGCAAAGCCCTCTACGAAAAGCTGGAGGCCATCCTAAGGGCCATGGGCATCCGCACCATGACCGCCGCCGTGGCCAGCGTTGCCCACCACGATCCCTACCTCACAAACGCCAGCATCGCCTTTCACCTCCGCATGGGATTCATCCCCGTGGGGACGTTCCGAGGCGCAGGGTGCAAGTTCGGAAGGTGGTATGATCTGACGTGGTTGGAGAAGACCATCGGGGAATATGAAAGTGATCCGCCACATCCCAAGACTATTGGGGAGATTATGGATGAGGCATTGGCGATATTGAAGAAATAAGCATAACCGCGCCATCCCTTGGACGGCGCGGTTTTCAAATTGCAGTTTACCGGGGAGATGGGATTCTGTACTTTTCTTTCCGTGGCGAAAGAAAAGTACCAAAAGAATCGCCACTTAAGGAAAGTACCCGGGTACTTTCCTTAAGGATCCTATCCCCTGTCCGGCGCGCCCTTTTGCCGGGGGGCAAAAGGGCCTTATGCGCTGTTACTTCACAGGTTGACGGATGTCCGCAATCTCGGCGGAGCGCCGAGTTCGCGGGATTTCCCCTGTTCGCGGGGTTATAAGAAGGGTTTCCTCTTTCTTCTCCGCGTTTCGGGCGTGTTCCGCGCGGACGGCGCTCCGCCGTTCGTGCGGGCTATCTGGTATCCTCGACCTTCCGCGCATTCAGACTCCTTCGCCCCTTTGTGGGCGAAGGGGTCGCGCGCACAGGTGGTGGGTTCCGTAAGGGAGGCACCTGGGGGCCTCCCTTGCGTGGCGCTCTTTTGGTACTTTTCTCTCGACAAGGAGAGAAAAGTACACATATCAATCTCCCCGACAAACCCAAATTTATCCCCCTCACACGCCAAAACCGCGCCATCCCAAACGGGTGGCGCGGTTTTTCTTATTTTTTGTCTGCGTATTCTACATCCAATATCACATGGCTATGTTGACCGTAAACGACCCGTACGGAAACAGGCGATCCATCGTCCTCCTCGGGACACAGAATTTTCGTCCAACGCGCCTTTGCATCATCATCAGAAGGGTCAGCTTGCCACAGAACCTCGACGGTTTCGCCATCTTCTTCAAAGGATAAGCCAATTTTGCGGTATCCCGCAATCGTAGCCTCTCCCTCGTAGACGATATAACTTTCCTCGCTGATATCCCGGTTGATTCTCGCTATATCAATGGCAACGTCCACACCAAAAGACACTACAAGCACAGATGCAACAATGCCAATAATCAAGAAACGCAGCGTTGAAGGCCCCGGTATTTTCGGGCGAGAGCCCAGAGGGCGGTGAAGCTCGCCATCCTCCATTTCTTCACGTTCAGACCTTTTCTTGCCACAATAGGATACCCATAGGCTCACAAAACAGATCAGCAAGGCAATGCCAATATCAAGCGCACTGTTCAACAATATTTCCCATCGTGCAGATTTGAGTATAGAAACATAGTCCATATCAGCAACTACGTATGCCTTTGAAATCACTTAACCGAATTGCTCTTTTCCTTCTGGATAACGTCGTGAGCGCCGCCCTCGACGATGGAGGTGGCGGAGACGAGGGTCAGAACGGCCTTGTCCTGCAGCTCGGGAATGGTCAGAGCGCCGCAGTTGCACATGGTAGATTTGACCTTGGCCAGGGTCATGGCCACGTTGTCCTTCAGGCTACCGGCGTAGGGGACGTAAGAGTCAACGCCCTCCTCGAAGGACAGCTTCTTGTCGCCGCCCAGATCGTATCTCTGCCAGTTACGGGCACGGGCAGAGCCCTCGCCCCAGTACTCCTTGTAGTAGGTACCGCCGATGGAGACCTTGGCAGAGGGGGACTCGTCGAAGCGGGCGAAGTAACGACCCAGCATGACGAAGTCAGCGCCCATGGCCAGAGCCAGGGTGATGTGGTGATCGTAGACGATACCGCCGTCAGAGCCAACGGGACTGTAGATGCCCGTCTCCTCGTAGTAGCGGTCCCTCTCCTGGCAGACCTCAATCAGAGCGGTCGCCTGACCGCGGCCGATGCCCTTGGTCTCACGGGTGATGCAGATAGAGCCGCCGCCGATACCGACCTTGATGAAGTCAGCGCCGCAATCGGCCAGGAAGCGGAAGCCTGCGGCATCCACCACGTTACCCGCGCCGATCTTCACGGTGTCGCCGTATCTCTCACGAACCCAAGCAATGGTGCGCTTCTGC
>JAFXJW010000004.1 GCA_017532045.1 Clostridia bacterium
AATGGATGAAGCCTTTTGCTTCGCAAAAGCCAATCTAATGGTAAATTGCGGCAATTTGTAACTTTAAAAATTTCTTGTCCACAAAGGGTATTTGCTGTCATCAATCTCCACTGATCCCTTCTCCCGTTTCCTGATTTTGCATTTTTCATTTTGCATTTTGCATTTCGGGCGCAGCCCGATAAACCCAAATTTACCACACAAAAAGGAGCCACCATGCCTCAATCCATTATCCATCCCGACGCCTCCATCCTCGCCGCCGCCACCGTAGTGGGAAGCAAGGAGCATAGCGGCCCTTTGGGCGCCCACTTCGACTACTACGGCGACGACGACCGCTTCGGGCAGAACACGTGGGAGAAGGCAGAATCCGAGATGCAACGCATGGCCATGGCGGCGGCGCTGGACAAGGTCTGTCTTCGCCCGAACCAAGTGGACATGCTCTTTGCCGGCGATCTCCTCAACCAATGTGTGGGCTCGTCCTACGGGCTTCTCTCCTATGACATTCCCTACTTCGGGTTATACGGCGCATGCTCCACGTCGGTGGAGGGGCTTCTGCTGGCTTCTGCCATGATCGGAGGCGGACACGCCAAGGTTGCGGTAGCAGTGACATCCTCCCACAACGCCGCCGCAGAGCGCCAGTTCCGATCCCCTCTGGAATACGGCGGTCAGCGGCCTCCCACGGGACAATGGACGGTAACGGGAGCGGGGGCATTCGTGGTAGCCTCACCCCACGAGCTTCCCGACAGAAAGGCGCTTGCCCATGTGACCCATGCCCTTCCCGGGATCGTGGTGGATTTAGGAATCACGGATGCCAACAACATGGGGGCGGCCATGGCCCCTGCGGCGGTATCCACCCTTCTGCGGTATTTCGACCAAAGCGGGACTCGCCCCGAGGACTACGACCTCATCGTGACGGGGGATCTGGGCTGGGAGGGTAGCCGCATCCTCTGCGACATCATGAAGGCCGAGAGATGTGATATATCTGACCGTCATAACGATTGCGGCAAGATGATCTTTTCCCGCAACACCCAGGACACCCACAGCGGAGGATCGGGGTGCGGTTGCGCGGCGGTTGTGCTGGGATCTTACCTGCTCCCCATGCTCCAAAGGAGAGATCTGCGCCGTATTCTCTTCATGGCCACGGGGGCTATGATGAGTCCCGACAGCGTCAAGCAGGGGCAGTCTATCCCCGGGGTAGCGCATCTCCTGTGCTTGGAGTGCCCGTAAACTATACTACAAAGGAGATCTACCATGAATTGGAACTCATTCGGGGAAGCCGTGCTTCCCTTTCTTCGTGCTTTTTTGATCGGCGGCGGTTTATGCGTGATCGCACAGATCCTTGTGGACAAAACCAAAATGACCCCCGCAAGAATACTGGTTCTCTACGTGGTAGCGGGGGTCCTTCTGGGTGCGGTCGGACTGTATGCACGCCTTGCGGACCTTGGCGGTGCGGGGGCGACAGTCCCTCTGACGGGCTTCGGATACCTGATTTCAAAGGGTGTTCAGGAGGCCGTGGAGGAGAAGGGGCTTTCGGGCGCCTTGACGGGTCCCCTCACAGCGGCGGCGGGAGGCACGGCGGCGGCGCTGGTATTCGGGTACTTGGTTGCGCTGGTATGCAAGGGGAAAGCGAAGGATTAAGGGCGTTCATGCCCTTTGCAGATTCCCCTACCCCTTGATTCCGAACCCCTCCTTCAGCTTATCCAGCGCCGCCTTTTCGATACGGCTGACGTAGGAACGGGAGATACCCATTCTCATGGCGATCTCCCTTTGGGTCATGACGGGTGCGCCGTTCAGCCCGAAGCGGAGGGTGATGATCTGCCGCTCACGGGCATCCAGACGGGTACGCACCAACGCCATGGCTCGCTCCGCCTCCACGCTCCGCATGACCTCCTCGGGCAGATCCTCCTCGCTGGAGATCACGTCGGTGTAGGTAAGAGGATTTCCGTCCCGATCCACGTCAATGGTCTCGTTCATGGACACCTCGGAGGTGAGCTTCCTTTGGGAGCGGAAGTGCATGAGGATCTCGTTCTGGATACACTTGGCGGCGTAGGTGGCAAACCGCGCCCCGTTGTCGATCTTAAAACTGTCCACCGCCTTACAAAGTCCAATGGTACCAATAGAGACCAGATCCTCCTGATTTCGCGCGGTGGCATAGTACTTCCGCACGATGTGAGACACAAGACGAAGATTGTGCAAAATGAGCTTTTGGCGGGCGTCCTCACTCCCCTGCCTTGCGGCTCGAAAGGCCTCCTCCTCTTCCTCGGAGGAAAGGGGCGGGGGAAATTTGTGGGGGGTGTCCAAGCCGAGGATGATGTGGAGGAATTTCAGAATAGGGGCAAACAGGAACATAAACCTCTCCTTTCGTAATCAAATTTGGGTTTATCGGGGAGATTGATATACGTACTTTTCTCTCCCTGTCGAGAGAAAAGCACCAAAAGAGCGCCACGCAAGGGAGGCCCCCGGGGTGCCTCCCTTACGGAACCCACCACCTGTGCGCGCGACCCCTTCGCCCAGGTCGGGGCGAAGGGGTCTGAATGCGCGGAAGGTCGAGGATACCCGATGGCCCGCACGAACGGCGGAGCGCCGTCCGCGCGGAACACGCCCGAAACGCGGAGAAGAACGAGGAAACTCATTGCACATCCCCGCGAATAAGCCAAACCCGCGAGCTCGGCGCTCCGCCGAG
>JAFXJW010000057.1 GCA_017532045.1 Clostridia bacterium
CCGGTGTTCGCCAGATACTCACCCATGGTGTTGGTGATCTCGGGAGGATTGACCAGATAACGATGGGGAATGTGGAGGTCACCGTCGTACTCCAGCATACCGGCGTACAGCACGGCGGGAACACGGACACGGTCGAACTTGTCGAACTCACCCTCAGCGGCGTCAAAGGTCTTGGAGATCTCAATGGCGCGGTCGCCACGGAAGTTGAAGAAGATCACGGAGTCGCCGTCGTTGATGGAGCCCACGGGAGCGCCGTTCTTGGCGATGACGAAGGGAGGCAGATCCTGGTCGATGACGCCCAGCTCGGCGCGGTAGGTCTCCACGGCCTCGGCGGCGGAGGTGAACTGACGGCCCTCACCCAGCACGTGGGTCTTCCAGCCACGCTCCACCATAGACCAATCGGCCTCGTATCTGTCCATGGTCACCTTCATACGGCCGCCGCCCGAGGCGATGGCGATGTCGAAGGACTCGTCACGCAGATCGGCGATGAAGGCCTCGAAGGGGTTGATATACTCCAGAGCGGAGGTCTCACCCACGTCACGGCCGTCGATGAGGATGTGGATGCGAACACGGGTGACCCCCTCGGCCTTGGCCTGTACCAGCATAGCCTTCAGGTGGTCGATATGGGAGTGGACGTTACCGTCGGAGAAGAGACCCAGGAAGTGGAGGGTGGAGCCATTCTCCTTAACACCGCCGATGAGGGTCTTCCAGGTGTTGGAGCCAAACATCTTGCCCGACTCGATGGACTGGGTGACCAACTTGGCTCCCTGGGCAAATACCTGACCTGCGCCGAGAGCGTTGTGGCCTACCTCGGAGTTACCCATATCGTCGTCGGAGGGGAGACCGACGGCGGTGCCGTGGGCCTTCAGGGAGACCATGGGGTACTCCTTCATGATGCGGTCGAGGGTGGGGGTGTAGGCAAGGGAAACAGCGTTGCCTGCCGTGTCGGGAGCGATACCCACACCATCCATGACGATGGTGAGGACGGGACCCTTGACGCCTGCAAAGCCTGCGAGCTTATTCAGCTTGTTCATAGTAAAATTCCTTTCTTGGTGGAATGAATCGCAATCCTTTATATTATACCCCTTTTTCTCCCAAATTGCAAGGGGGTTTGATCAAAAATATGGAATTTTGCAAAAAACTCCCGACTTGCCGAAAAAGACAAGTCGGGATATTGGTTTTGCGGCATTACCGCAGCTTATACTTGAGCCTCAGATTATCCGCGATCATGGCGATAAACTCGCTGTTCGTGGGTTTACCTCTGTTGTTCTGTATGGTATAGCCGAAGTAGGCGTTGAGGGTATCCACGTCCCCCCGATCCCAGGCCACCTCAATGGCGTGGCGGATGGCTCGCTCCACACGGGAGGTGGTGGTGCTGTACTTCTTGGCCACCGAGGGGTAGAGAACCTTGGTCACGGAATTGATCACGTCGGAATCCTTTACCGTGAGCAGTATGGCGGTGCGGAGGTACTGGTATCCCTTGATGTGGGCAGGAACGCCGATCTGGTGGATGATCTGGGTCACTTGGGTCTCAATATCGTCGGGCTCGGTGACACTGAGAGGCATGGGGGAAAGACTCCCTGCGCTTTCACGGGCGGTGAGCAGCTCCTCGATATGCTCCAGAAGACTGTCGGCGCGGATGGGCTTGATGAGGCAGAGAGCCGCCCCCGCTCCCGCCGCCTGAATGAACATGTTCTGATTGGAAATGGGGGAGGTCATGATGAATACGGGAGGGGGATCTGACCGAAAA
Source organism: Clostridia bacterium (assembly GCA_017532045.1). GTDB lineage: Bacteria > Bacillota > Clostridia > Oscillospirales > CAG-272 > CAMEON01. The sequence continues at coordinate 1,751 of JAFXJW010000057.1, forward strand.
TCCAAATTGCGGCAGGCACGAATGACTCCGATGCCATCCAGCTGGGATAGCCATATATCAATGATGGCAACGTCGGGATGAGTGCGGTCGATCTTGGAAAGAGCCTCGTCGCCCCCCGTCGCTTCCTCTACGTAGCGGTAGCCTCCTCGGTTCAGCGCCTCCCGCAAAAGGGACCGTTGGTGGGGATTCTCGTCGGCGATCAAAATACGGGTATCGTGAAATTCCATGAGCTTCTGTATCCTCCTGAATTGGTAAAAATTGGTAATTTCTATGACATAATGATACCATAAAACGAAAAAATTTGCAAGGGGGTAAGCGAAATTAAAAATTACCAAAAATTACCAATAAAAACTGGCATGAATGACGAAAACTGCACAGGATTTCCCGAAGGAGCGACGGCGCTTGACGGCATTAGCCTCGGTTTCTCATAATATGATAAAATTTGCGTTTTTCGCAAGAAAATCGCAAGAAATCGCAAGAAAATCCTTGAAACCTGTTGCAATTTACAGGGAAATATGCTATACTACTATGTTAGGGTGATATGCCCTGACACAGACTGAATCCACCGAAAGGGAATCAATAAAAATGTTAGAACTCAGAAATATTTCCTACTCCGTCTCCGAGACCCTGCCCTCGGGCAAGACCCGTGAGACTGACATCCTGAAGGACGTCAACCTGACCATCAAGGATCGCTTCGTGGCCATTACGGGCCCCAACGGAAGCGGTAAGTCTACCCTCGCCAAGATCATTGCGGGTATCATCACCCCCACCTCGGGGCAGATCATTCTCGATGGCGAGGACATCACCGAGCTGTCCATCACCGAGCGCGCAAAGAGGGGCATTTCCTTCGCCTTCCAGCAGCCCGTCCGTTTCAAGGGCATCACCGTCAAGGATCTGATTTCTCTGGCCGCAGGGAAGAAGCTCTCCACGGGTGAGGCCTGCGAATATCTTGCCGAGGTGGGCCTCTGCGCCAAGGAGTACGTAGGCCGTGAGGTCAACGCCTCTCTGTCGGGCGGCGAGCTGAAGCGCATCGAGATCGCCATGATCAACGCCCGTGGCACCATGTTTTCCGTCTTCGACGAGCCCGAGGCGGGTATCGACCTCTGGAGCTTCCAGAACCTTATTGAGGTCTTTAAGAAGATGCATGAGCGCACCAGCGGCACCATCCTTATCATCTCCCATCAGGAGAGAATTTTGGATATTGCCGATAAGGTCATCGTCATCGCAGGCGGCCGTGTCAGCGCCGAGGGCACCAAGGAGGAGATCCTCCCTGAGCTGCTCCACGCATCCGCAGGATGCCGCTACACCGCCAATACCGCAAATTGCTGAAAGGAGGCCTGAACCATGGCTGAGCATAAGGGCTTAGATCCCATCCAGAAGGAGCTTCTGGCGCAGGTCGCTGACCTGCATAAAATGCCCGAGGGAGCATACTCCCTCCGTATCAACGGCAAGCTGGAGGGCAAGAACTCCTCCGAGCATATCCAGATCGTGAAAAAGCAGGATGCTCCCGGCATCGACATCTACATCCAGCCCGGCACCAAGAACGAGAGCATGCACATTCCCGTTCTGCTGTCCCAGACGGGCCTCAAGGAGCTGGTCTACAACGACTTCCACATCGGCGCCGATTGCGACGTCACCATCGTGGCAGGCTGTGGCATCCACAACGCCGGCGACGGTGACAGTGAGCATAGCGGCATCCACCGCTTCTTCGTGGGTAAGAACGCCAAGGTGAAGTATGTGGAGAAGCACTATGGCTCGGGCGACGGCAAGGGCGGCCGCATCATGAATCCCACCACCGAGGTGGAGATGGCCGAGGGTTCCTACATGGAGATGGAGACCGCCCAGATCAAGGGCGTGGACTCCACCAACCGTAAGACCAAGGCCAAGCTTTCTGATCGTTCCACCCTCATCATCCACGAGAAGATCATGACCCACGGTACCCAGTTCGCCGAGACCCACTTTGAGGTGGACATGGACGGCGAGGACTGTGGATGCCACGTGGTCTCCCGCTCGGTGGCCAAGGAGGAGTCCAAGCAGTACTTCTACTCCAAGGTCAACGGAAACGCCCGTTCCTCGGGTCACACCGAGTGCGACGCCATCATCATGGATTCCGCCAAGGTGGTGGCCGTTCCCCAGATCGAGGCCAACCACACCGAGGCATCTCTCATCCATGAGGCCGCCATCGGTAAGATCGCAGGCGAGCAGCTCATCAAGCTCATGACCCTCGGACTCACCGAGAAGGAAGCCGAGGAGCAGATCATAGGCGGATTTCTTAAGTGATCACATAACCAAAGGGAGCAGATAACCTCTGCTCCCTTATTTAAATTTGGGTTTGTCGGGGAGTTGGGAAATGCAAAATGCAAAATGCAAAATGAATGAAGCCTTTTGCTCCGCAAAAGCCAGTCTGATGGTAACTTGTGGCAATTTGCACCCCAAAAATTCTTTTAGCCACGAAGGGTATTTGCTTTTTGCATTTTGCGTCGATCCCCTCCCCCGCTCCCCAATTTTGCATTTTGCATTTTGCGTTTTGCATTTCGGGCGTAGCCCGACAAACCC
>JAFXJW010000058.1 GCA_017532045.1 Clostridia bacterium
CCTCTCGCCCCCGTAGGGGGCATATCGAGGCGCGAAAGCGGCATATCGAACCGCACGAGCGGTATATCGAACACCCGAAGGGTGTATATCGACGAAAACAAGAGTTGTCGATATGTCCCTACGGGACTCGATATGTGCCTTACGGCACTCGATATATTCCTGCGGAATTCGATATGCGCCCTGTGGGCGCGAGATCGGGCAGAGCCCGATAAACCCAAATTTGAACGTCCAATCCATCACAGGAGGACCCTCATGACCGACCCTCAATTTCTTGAATCCCTTCCCGATTCGCCCTCTCCTTCGCCCGACCCCCGCTTTGCCCATAATATATCACTCATCACTCAGGCGCAGAGCGGTGACAAGGCCGCCATGGAGCGGCTGGTGCTGGACAACATGGGGCTGGTGCGTACCGTAGCGGTCAAATTTCGAGACCGAGGCACCGAGTTTGAGGATCTTATGCAGATCGGCACGATGGGAATGATCAAGGCCATCCACAGCTTTGACACGGGGCGGGGAACCGCCTTTTCCACCTACGCCGTTCCCCTCATCGTGGGGGAGATCCGCCGCCACCTGCGGGACGACGGGCTCATCCGTGTCAGCCGAGGCACTCGCCACACGGGGATGCTCCTCATGCGGGAGCGGGCCCGCATCGCCACCGAGGAGGGGCGGGAAGCCACCGTGGGGGAGCTGGCCGCCAATCTGGGGATGTCGGTGGAGGACGCCGCCGTGGCGTTGGAGGCCATGACCCCCGTCTCCTCCCTGTCCGACAACGCCTATGGGGAGGATTCCCCTGAGCTGGGGTCTGTCATCCCCGACCGGGCCGATGCCGACGAGATGGCGAGGCAGGTGGATCGCATCGCGCTGGCGCAGGTGATCCAGCAGCTCCCTCCCGACTGGAAAAAGATCATCCTTCTCCGCTACTACCGTGACATGACCCAGCAGCAGGTGGCGGATATGATGGGATTGACGCAGGTGAAGGTCTCCCGAGAGGAAAAGAAGATCATGGCCTTCATGCGGGAGAGGTTGAGTTGATGATGAATGCAAAATGCAAAGTGCAAAATGCAAAATGGGGGAGCGGACGAGTTCCCATTGTTGTTAATCGGCCTCTTTTCTATGTGTCATCCTGAGCGAAGCCGCTTGCGGCGTAGTGGAAGGATCTATCGTCAGAAAAAGAGATCACTCGGATACGGAAGTAAGATGGCGCGGGTAGAAAATTCAAGAAGTAGGTGAAACAAAAAGTTCCTTGGGATGCACACCGAATTGTTTGTAAATCTGGAACAGGATCGAACAGGAAAGACGGGGCGGAAGAACACCTCTTTCAATTTTGGAAAGCGTAGACACGCTAATTCCCAGTTTTTTCGCCATTTCCCTTTGCGTCAACTTGTTTTCTGTGCGGATGAACTTTATCCGCTGACTGAAAACATGAAAATTCTCGATATTTTTCATCATTTTCGCCTCCTTTTTGTTAATATGATAACACTTTGTTGGTAGATTGTCAAGAGGGGTTTTGATATAATGTTATCAAAATAATAGCGAGGTGTTATCATGTCCACGAACAAGAAGCAGACAGGCATTCGATTTGAGCCCGAATTGTTATATAAGATTTCGTTTGTTGCCAAGCAAAATAAGCGTTCCCTGAATGCGCAATTGGAATATTTGGCGCAAAAGTGTGTGGAAAAGTACGAGGAAGAACACGGCGTCATTACGGTGGACGACAACGAGGCATATAGGAACTAAATACAGAAAAGGACTACCGCTCGGCGGTAGTCCTTTTCCTTATCTTTAAAACGTAACCCTCTCCACTTTCACGCACCTGTGGGGCTTGGTGTCCTCCAGAGTGAACAGCACGGCCTGCGCCTCGATGGGGCCGTCGGCCACGGTGAACCGCACGGGCATACGGGTGCGCATCTTGTACAGCACCGCCTCGGCGTCGGTGCCGAGAATACCGTTGGTAGGTCCCGTCATACCCAGATCGGTGACGTAGCCCGTACCCGCGGGGAGGATGCGGGTGTCGGCGGTGGGGACGTGGGTGTGGGTACCGAATACGATTTGTACCCGACCGTCCAGATGGAAGCCCATGGCCAGCTTTTCCGAGGTGGCCTCGCCGTGGAAATCCAAGAGGGCGATGTCGTATTCACCCTTCTCCCGCTCCAGGAGGCGGTCGGCTGCCACAAAGGGATTATCCAGCTGCTCCATGAAGGCCGTGCCCGACAGATTCATGCACAGGACACGGAGGCCGTTGACCCTGCGGAGGGTGCAGCCCACGCCGGGGCAGGCGGCGGGATAGTTGGCGGGACGGATGACAACGTCGGTGTTGTCGTCCAGAAAGCCGTAGAGATCACGGCTCCCGAAGGCGTGATTGCCCAGGGTGATGAGGTCTGCCCCCGCATCCAAGAGAGCCTGGGCGTCTGCCTTGCACAGGCCGTGGATCTCGGAGGCGTTCTCTCCGTTCACGACCACAAGGTCAGCGCCGAGGGATGCGGCGGTTCTGCGGAGGGTCTTGCTCAGATATTCGATAGAACGGCGACCGACGACGTCGCCAACGGCAAGGATTTTCATAATTACGATCATGGCTTTCGCTTTGCGAAAGCTTCCTTTCTTGCGGAATTGTGGCTGGTTTTGTATAGCAAAATCGCCATTGCTCCAATGGCGAAAGCCACAAAACGCTGTTTGAAAGATTCATCTTTCAAACCTTCTCTTTCTATGACGAAATGGTCAGTTTAGAATATTCCCGCTCTGGGCATACATTCTCGCCACGGTCTTCTTCAGCTCGGGGTACCCTGCGAGGGTCGGATCGTCGGTGAGGAGATCACGGGCGTGGCTAAAGGCGTGGTTCATCAGCTCGGCGTCCGACCAGGACTCGGCCAGGCGGAAGCCGCCACTCTGGCGGATACCCGCTCCGTCGGCGGGGGCGAGGAAGTCGCCGGGGCCTCGCTGGGCCAGATCCTTTTCCGCAATGGCGTAGCCGTCGTAGGTGGTACGCATGACCTCCAGACGAGCCTTGGCGGTGTCCCCACCTCCGCCTCGGATGAGGACGCAGTAGGATTTCCGCATGCCTCGACCCACACGGCCGCGGAGCTGATGGAGCTGGGACAGGCCGAATCGCTCGGCGTTTTCCACCAGCATGAGACAGGCGTTGGGTACGTTCACACCCACCTCAATGACGGTGGTGGAGACCAAAACCTGTATCTCTCCCGAGGCAAAGGCGGACATGACCTTGTCCTTCTCGGCAGGCTTCATCCTTCCGTGTACGAAGGACACGGTCAGGTCGGGAAGCCGCTTTTGCAGCTCGGCGGCGTACTGCACCGCCGCCTTCATGGGTATGTCAGAGCCCTTTTCGGCGATGGCCACAGCGGTCTGCTCTCCGCCGAAATCAGCGGACAGGGGAATGAGGGCGGTGTCCTCCTCGGTTTCCTCCACGGCGGGGCAGACCACGTAGACCTGTCCGCCCTCGGCCACGTTCTTGCGGATGAAGGCGTCCAGACGGGAGCGGTAGCTCTCGTCCACCACGAAGGTGTCCACCCGCTGACGGCCGGGAGGCATCTCGTCAATGCGGGAGACGTCCAAATCTCCGTACATCACCAGCGCAAGGGTGCGGGGGATGGGGGTGGCAGACATGACTAAAAGGTGAGCGTTCTTGTTTTTTTCGGACAGGGTCGCCCGCTGGTTCACCCCGAAGCGGTGCTGCTCGTCGGTGACCACCAGACCGGGGGCGGCGAAGGTTACTCCCTCGGACAGGAGGGCTTGGGTACCGATCACCACGTCCAGCCGCTCCGAGGGGCTTTCGGAGGCCAGAGCGGCGTAGATTTTCTTCTTTTGGGCGGCGGTGGTGTGACCCGTCAGCAGAGCGCCCCGAAGGCCCAGCCTCTCGAAAAGGGGGAGTAGATCGGCGGCGTGCTGGGAGGCCAGAATCCCCGTGGGAGCCATGAGGGCGGCCTGTCTTCCCGCCTTGACGGCCACGTACATGGCGGCGGCGGCGCAGACCGTCTTGCCGCACCCCACGTCACCCACGATCATACGGTTCATGGCGGTGTCGCTTGCCAGATCACGGCGAAGCTCTCTCAGGGCGCGAGCCTGCGCCCCCGTGAGGGAGTAGGGAAGGGCGCGGAGGAAGTCCTCCATGACGGTGTCGGTGATCCGACAGATGGGCGCGCCCTGCACTCTTGCGGTGCGTCCCGCCGTGCCCAGTCCCAGGGCAAAGCGGAAGAACTCGTCGAAGGCCAGTCGCCGCTTGGCGGTGTGGAGGCTTTGGAAGTCCTCGGGGGTATGGATCTGCCGCAGGGCGTAGCCCAAGGTGCAAAGCCCCTCGGCGACGCGGATGTCCTCAGGGAGGGGGTCTTCCACAAGACCGGTGGCCGCAAGGCTTTGGCGGATATGCTCCGAGATCATCTTGTTGGAGATGCCCTCGGTGAGGGGATACACGGCGTACAGGGGAGGGAGGGGACGGCGCTCGGTGTAGGGCTCGTAGGCGGGGCCCGTCATGGTGTAGCGATCCTTGCCCGAGACCTCCACCCGACCGTAGAAGCGGAACACGCTGCCCACCGTGAAGGTGCTGCGCAGGAATTCCTGATTGAAGAAGGTAATATCACAGCTTCCGCTGTCGTCAAAGGCGCGGAATTTGAGCAGGGTCATGCGACCCTTGATGCGGCTGACCTTGGGCTCGGTGGATACCGTCAGGAGGGTGGCCATGCGGGCCTTTCCGCTTTGATAGGCCTCGCCACGGGCTTCCGATAGCAGGCGGACGTCCCCTCTATGCTCGTAGGCGCGGGGGAAATGGTAGAGCAGATCCTCCACGGTGTAGATGCCCATTTTGTTGTAGGCGGTCTTGCGGGCGGCGCCCACGCCGGACAGGGCTTCTATGGGGGTGTGCAGGTAGGGCATAGGCGGCTCCTTTCATGGGGCGGGATTGATCCGTGAATGTACATGATGATCCCGACCGAATTCTAAATCATACAGGTATATTATACTCTAAGGAGCCCACCCTGTCAAGGGGTATTCTCGCATTGCCGTCGGCTTGGTCGATACCACTCGCCGGATGCGGTCTCCTCTGCGGGCGGGAGGGGCGGCAGGGCTTCGTCTCCCCTGACGTGATGGGGGGCGTGGCTTGTATTTTGTTTGATTTATTTTCGTTTTACCCCTTTACAACGGCGAGGGTTTGTGCTATAATAACCGAGATGCCACGGGGAAGCGGGTGGGAATCCCGCACGAGCCCGTCGCCGTATCGCGCGCGCCCCTATGGGGCATACAGTCAGGTCTTACCCCTGCCGCAAGGGGGAAACAGTCATTGGAGAGACCCTCCGAGAAGGCTGATCTCACAGCGCCCAGTCGGAATACCCGAGCATCCGAAGGGCAAATTGCCCGGAAACACTCCCGCAAACGTCGCGAGCTCCGACAGGGAGAAAAACAAAAAACACAAAGGAGAAACAAGTATGAACAACACAACCGCGCGCAAGTGGCTGTCGTTCATCCTTTGCCTTGCGCTGATTGCGGCTATCGCGCTGACGGCTATGGGATGTGACCAAGCCAAGACCCCCGAGACCCCCGAAACCACCGCAGCAGGTGACGAGACCGCCGCGCTCACCGTCAAGGGTGAGGGCGCTACCGTCTTTTACTTCAATGTGGTGGACAAGGACGGAAGCGAGACCAAATTCGAGATCCATACCGACAAGACCATCGTGGGCGACGCTCTTCTGGAGCTGGGCCTCATCGCAGGCGAGGAGGGTCCCTACGGCCTTTACGTCAAGACGGTCAACGGCATCACTGCCGACTACGAGACCGACGGCACCTACTGGGCCTTCTACGAGGGTGACAGTTACGGCATGACGGGCGTTGACCTCACCGAGATCAAGGCCGGCGCAACCTACGCCTTTAAGGTATCCAAGTGAGTATGACTCACCGCCCCGAACAGCCGACACGGGTCAGTCGCCGCAAGAAGGCGATCCTGACCGTTTACGAGATTGTTGTTTTCGGTATGCTGGGCTCCCTCATGATGGTGTCCGATCTCATCATGAACATCATTCCCAACGTTCATCTTGTGGGGGTGATGATCGTGGTGCTGACGGTGCTGTACCGCTGGAAGGCGCTGTTCCCCCTGTACGTCTACGTTTTACTCATTGGTATTTCCGAGGGCATCGGTACGTGGTGGATCCCCTACCTGTACGTGTGGACGATCCTGTGGGGGATGGTCATGCTCCTGCCACGCAGAATGCCCAAGTGGCTTGCCCCCGTGGTCTACGCTCTGATCTGCGGACTTCACGGCTTTGCCTTTGGCCTTTTGTGGATACCCTCCCAGATGGTGTTCATGAGCTTTACGCTGGAGCAGGCCTTGATCTGGTGGAAATTCGGCTTCTTTACCGCCGACATTCCCCACGGCATTGGTAACCTGGTGGGAAGCACCCTCGTCGTGCCCCTGGTTAACTTGATCCGCAAGCTGGATAAACGAGTCGTATGAAATCCTTCCCGTGAGCCTCATGGCTCACGGGATTTTTGTTTAAGTTGCTGTTTATCGGGTAGATTAACATATGTACTTTTCTCTCCCTGTCGAGAGAAAAGTACCAAAAGAGCGCCACGCAAGGGAGGCCCCCGTGGTGCCTCCCTTATGGAACCCACCACCTGCGTGCGCGACCCCTTCGCCCAGGTCG
>JAFXJW010000059.1 GCA_017532045.1 Clostridia bacterium
ATCCTGAAGGCGATTGCAGAGCCCAGAGCAGAGGTTTCCAAGTACGCACCAAAGATGACAAGCTTCAAGATCGATCCCGACAAGATCCGTGAGGTCATCGGTAAGGGCGGCTCCGTGATCCAGAAGATCCAGGCCGAGTCCGGCGCTAAGGTTGACATCGACGACGACGGTACCATCCGCATCGCCGCCGTGAATTCCGCTCAGGCTGAGGCTTGTCAGGCTGCCATCGCTGCCATCGTCTTTGAGCCCGAGGTAGGCGCTGTCTATACCGGTAAGGTCACCGGCATCAAGGAGTTCGGTTGGTTCGTTGAGTATGCTCCCGGTAAGGAGGGTATGGTTCACATCTCCAAGATCGCCAACCGCCGTCTGGAGCGTGTGGAGGATGCCGGTATCGAGGTCGGCACGGTTGTCCGTGTGAAGTATCTGGGTCTGGACAAGAAGGGCCGTATGGACTTCTCTATCAAGGACGCTGAGTAATTGATCTGAACATCATTCATTTACCCGTCGCCGCCTTCGGCGGCGGGTAATTTTGCAAGCAAGAGGGAAGCTGATGGGATGAGGCGAGACACCGCCCACGCCGCTCTGCCTGACCCTTGCGGCTGACATATTAACAGAATTACAGGAGGTAACATATGGCAAACCAAACCGGAGATCGCGGCTTCAACACCGTTCGGAACAGTAGCGTTGCCAAGCGTGAGCGCAACCGCGCCATGCAGAAATACACCATCCTCGGCGTCATTGCCCTGGCTACTCTGGCCGTTGCCGTGCTGCTGGTCATGGCTGTGGGCGGCATCATCGCCAACATCCGTGAGGCAAGCGGAAAGGCTCCCTCCAGCGAAAAGGTGGACTGGGCCTCCATTACCGTTACGGCTACGGACACCCTGCACGGCCCCCTCGTTCTGGTCAACAACACCCACGTATATACCTTCCCCGCCAATACGGAGCATTTGGGGTCTCTTAACGATAAGAGAATATCCCACAGCCCCCGTATCTATCAGCAGTCGGGTCTTTCTGATTACATGGAGAAGGACGCCCTGAATGCGCTGGATCAGATGCTGGTGGATTTCCATGCCGCAACGGGGTTGGACGACATTATGCTCAAGTATGCGTATCGCTCCGCCGAGGATCAGCAGGAGCTGGTTGATAAGGGCGCCTCTACCCGAGTTGGCTATTCGGATCATCATACGGGTCTGGGTATTCAGTTGGGCTATGCCCGTGATGACCGCAACTATGCGCTGTCCACCGACCCGGTGTACAACTGGCTGTTCGATAACTGCCACAAGTACGGCTTCGTGATCCGTTACCCCGAAAACAAGAGTGACGTCACGGGTGTTTCGGACTATACCGACTACTTCCGCTACGTGGGTGTGGCCCATGCCACCTACATGGAGGCCAATGACCTCTGCCTGGAGGAGTACGTGGAGCGTCTCAAGGGCTACACCGCCGAGAAGCCTCTGAAGATCAACGGCGCAGACGGCCGCTACTATGAGACCTGGTACGTGGCTGTGGACGGCTCTGCTACCGTCAAGCATCCCACCAACTATGCGTATACCATCTCGGGTACCAACGACGGTGGCGTGGTGGTCACGGTAGATCGCACCAAGACTACGGAGCCTGGGACCGAAGCTCCCGAGGATACCACCGCAGTCACTCCCGTTGGCTGATCGGTACGACGAGGGCTCTCATGCGGATCACCCTGCCCCCATTCCCTACCGAATGCGGAGTACGGGTGATTTTCGCTTTCTGGGCAGTGGCTTTTCCACAAGGCTTCGGAAAATGATTTGCTGTTGGAAAAATTTTCTGCGCCGTCACGATCCGTACACATTCTTCGTATACAATGTAGTATAGGAATGTTCATTTGATTTTGAATTCCGTCGATCATCGAATGCTTTATCTTTATACAGAAAGGAATTTGAGTTTCATGAAAAAGCTGATTCTTACTATGCTGGCGCTTTTATTGGTCTTTGCACTTGCCGCATGCGATCAGGTCTCCGGTAACGTTGTGGAGACCACCGACGGCGCCTCCTCCCAAACCGAGCCCAACGGACAGCCCGAAGGTGCGACGGTTCCCTCCGTTGTTCTGACCTTCGACGGCACCACGCTCTCTGCCTCGGTGCAGAACAGCGGTATCACCGTGGAGGGCGGCGCTTTCGTCATTACCCGAGGCGGCTCCTATGAGCTGAGGGGGGATCTCTCCGGCGGCCAGATCAAGGTGGCCGTGCCCAAGACCGAGCAGGTGGAGCTGATCTTCAACAACTTTACCGCCTCCTGCAACACTTCTGCCCCTCTCTACGTTGAGAGCGCCGATAAGTGCGTGATCTATCTGGCCGCAGGCTCTGTCAATACCCTGACCGACGCCACCCTGTACAAGTATGCGAACCCTGCCGACGATAAGCCCAACGCCTGTATCTACTCCGCTGATGACCTGACCATCAAGGGTACGGGTACGCTGAACGTCAACGGCAATTACAACAATGGCATTGGTTGCAAGAACGACCTTCGCATCAAGGACTGTACTCTGAACGTGACGGGTGTGAACAACATCGTCAAGGGAGGCGACAGCGTGGAGATCGAGAATGCCACCGTGAAGCTTTCGGGAGGAGAGGACGGCATCAAGTCGGATGCCACGGATCGCGCCGACAAGGGGTATATCCTCATTACCGCAGGCTCCAAGGTGGAGATCAACTGCATCGACGACGCCATTCAGGCAACCGTGTCCATTACGGTTGAGGCAGGCTGCCGTATTACCGGCGCTTGCGGCGGCGACGCCCTCAACTGTCCCGGCACCATCAATGCCGACACCTCTGCCATGGAGATCGTCTCGGCTTCCTGATCGGACATTTAAATATGGAAAAAGACATTCAAGCATTGAAGTGAACCATTTGGGGTTCACTTCACATCTGAATGTCTTTTTTTACAGCTATTTCCTGATCCGCAATTGTATGGCGGGGAGCATGGGGGAGAACACTATCTTAAAACCAATATGGGGGTAATGAACATGGAAGAACAGACCGAATATACAACCGTCAATTCCAAAGCAGAGTCGGGCGGTACCACGGGACAGAATACGGCTACCACGGCAGGGAATCAATCTGTCGCCACCAACGGCGCAGATGATATGCTTGCCCTGATGGGGCAGACTCAGCGCGCCTGCGTCATGGGGCAGTGGATGAAGTGTCTCCGCAAACCTGCTCTGTCTATGCAATACACCTTGGACAAGCGGCATATACCCGATATGGATGGAGACCCCACGGGGAAAACCCCTGTCAAGGGCGCTAACGAGGATTCTATGTCGGTGGCGGGTGGGTTCACCATCCGCTACTTCGATCTGGCGGCGGGGACGGCTCTTCTGATCCTTACAGGATGTGTGCTGAAGGCTCTCTGCCGTGTGCGGAAGTGGATGTAAAATTGTAGGGCACCTGTAATAACTCATCGTGCGGCGAGCGACGAGAAGATTTTTCGTCAGTCTAAACAAAAAGCCGCACGTATAGTTGATCCTATACGAAGGATTTTTGTGACGAATGACGGAAAAGATTCCGTCGATTCGCTGTGCGAGGGGTTTTTAG
>JAFXJW010000060.1 GCA_017532045.1 Clostridia bacterium
CCACCCAGTTTCGGGAGGTCAGCTGCTCTCTGCGCTTGTACGAGCCCTTTGACCCTGACCCCGCCGAGCCTACGCCCGCTGTGTCCTTGGCGTTTTTGAAGGACTTCACCCTGGTCGTCTATCCCTCCGACATCCATTTCCCTCCCCACTTCTGGAATCGCTACAACGCCGAGGGGCGTTCGGCGCGGCTCTCGGGCGGAAGGATCGTCGAGGACTATGGAGCCATGCTGTGGAATCTCCAAAAGAACTGCCTTGATTACTATATCGGCATCAGGGAAGAGGACGCAACAGGCGACCGAACGGGAACAGTGGAGCTGTCGATCAAGGGCGGTCTGTACGCGCTCTTTGATACCGCGCCTGCGGGACAGCACGATTTTGTGGCTACCATCCGCCGCACGTGGGATTGGATCGGTGCCGTATGGCTCCCGCAAAACGGCTATCGGCGTTCGGGGGGATTCGAGCTGGAAAGCTATGTGGAATCCGGCAGAGACTATTCGGAGCGGATCTATATCCCGCTCATAAAGGAGTAAAAAATGCCTACTATTCAAAAGATCTTCCGCGACCCCACCCCCGCCCTCCGCTTCATCGGCAAGCGCTACTTCGAGGTCGGCGGCCATTGGGGCGAGTGGTTCGCGAACGGCTGGTTTGACGCCGTGGAGTCCGCCATGGGCGGTGTGGACAAGATCACCGCCATCTGGGAAAACGGCGGCGGCTATATTGGTCTGGAGCGCCACAAGGACGGCGAGCCCTGGCAGTATTGGCTGGGTATGTTCACCCCCGCCGACACCCCCGTCCCCGAGGGCTTTGACTATGTGGATCTCCCCGCCGCCGTCGATCTCGGCACCTGCTGGATCTACGGCAAGGAGGGAGAGGTACATTCCCTGTGCGGTCAGTGCCGCCCCGCCATCGAGGAGGCGGGCATGACTATCTGGCGCGATGCCGAGGGAGCCGCTTGGTGCTTTGAGAATTGCACCTGTCCGCGGTATACTACGCCCGATGGGGAGGGAAATATTATTTTGGATTACTGCTGGTTTGTGCAGTAAATGGAGCAGGGATCATGAAAATCGCTGCCCTTGGTGATATTCACGGCAATCATTACGCGCTGGAAGCCTGCCTGGAGCAGATCGAAAAGCTGCATATCCAAACGATCGCCTTTTTAGGTGACTATATCACAGACTGCCCGTGTCCCGAAAAGACTATTGCCTTGCTCCGACAGGCACAAAACCGGTATCAGACCTATTTCGTGCGAGGCAACCGCGAAGACTATATGCTTTCTCACCACGACGATCCCAATGACGGCTGGACGTATGGGTCCAGATACGGTTCACTGCTGTACACATACGAGCGTTTGACAGAAGAGGATCTGGCATGGTTCAGAAGTATGCCCGAGAGTATGCAGGTGCAGATAGACGGAGTCAAGAGCTTTGAAATATGCCATGGCTCTATGAAGACCAACCGTTACTTGCTCCTTCCCGAATCCTCTGAGTGGGAAACAACTCCCGAAAGCATGAAAACGGATCTGTTGCTATGCGCTCATTCCCATCAGTCCTTTATTCACGAGGTTCATGGAAAATGGATCGTGAACGGCGGGTCTGTCGGGGTGAACGTGCAGGATCGAACCGACGCAGATTTCGCCGTGATCGAATATTCCGAAAATCGGTGGATCCCACAGCTGATCCGTGTTCCATACGATACGGACAGCGCGATAAAGGAGTTCTATGAAAGCGGTTTCATCGACAAGGCAAATGTCTGGGCAAGAGCCGTTATGGGCATTCTGAAAACAGGCAGACATTACGCTATGGAATGCCTTCAAACCGTGAACAGAATGAAGGCTGAAATGAATACCGACCATGATGAGGAATATCTATGGGAATCCGTCGCCCGATCTTTAGGGATATAGATATCTCATAACCAAAAAATATTTGAAAGTTTTTGGGATTCTCAAACCCTTTTTTCAAAAAGGGTTTGAGCCGCCGGAGGCACGTTCTCCCGCGTTCCCTGACTTAATACATTACCACGGCCTCACATTGCATTGTGACAAGCCAAGAAAGAGGAACCGATGTTTACGATTCTCGCAACCGACGGACGCGCCCGCAGAGGCGTGCTCCACACCGTTCACGGTGACATCCAGACCCCCGTTTTCATGAACGTGGGCACCTGCGCCGCCATCAAGGGCGGCGTATCCACCATGGAGCTGCTCAATGACGTGGATTGCCAGGTCGAGCTCTCCAACACCTACCACCTCCACATCCGCCCCGGCGACAAGCTCATCTACGACATGGGCGGCCTCCACAAGTTCATGAACTGGCCCAAGCCCATCCTCACCGACAGCGGCGGATTCCAGGTCTTCTCCCTGTCCTCCCTCCGCAAGATCACCGAGGAGGGCGTGAAATTCGCCTCCCACGTAGACGGCAAGCGCATCTTCATGGGCCCCGAGGAGAGCATGCAGATCCAGTCTCACCTCGCCTCCACCATCGCCATGGCTTTTGATGAGTGCGTGGAGAACCCCGCTCCCTATCAGTACGTCAAGCAGTCCGCCGAGCGCACCGTCCGTTGGCTCCAGCGTTGCCGTACCGAGATGGACCGCCTCAATAGCCTTCCCGAAACCATCAACCGCAATCAGATGCTCTTCGGCATCAACCAGGGCGGTACCTACGAGGATCTC
>JAFXJW010000061.1 GCA_017532045.1 Clostridia bacterium
GGACATCCTCCTTTGTTATTCTTGATTTGGTTGGCAGACCTCTTTCATTATAACATCGGAGGATTTTTTTGTCTATATGCTTGTAGCTGAAGCTCTTCTCCTCCCCCGGCATAGCCGGGGGTTTATATGACTGTTACCAAAGAAAAACACCGCCCATTCGGGCGGTGTTATCCGGATACTGTGTAAGGTGCGTTCTATGCAACAAAAATCAGTTGTTTCTGTTCTGGAAGCACTCGCTGCAGTAAACGGGGCGATCGTCGTGAGGCTCGAAGGGAACCTTGCACTCCTTACCGCAGCTCGCGCAGGTAGCGTCAAACATCTGGCGGGCAGGAGCCTGACCGCGCTGAGCCTTGCGGACGTTGCGGCAATCACGGCATCTCTGGGGCTCGTTGGTGAAGCCCTTCTCGGCGTAGAACTCCTGCTCGCTGGCGGAGAAAACGAATTCGCGTCCGCAATCCTTGCAGACAATGGTCTTGTCAGTGTACATGTGATACCTCGATTCATTTAGCGCATTTCCTGCGCATTATTCACATTATACATCCGCCTATACATTTTGTCAATACCTTTTTGTGAATTTATGTGAATTATTTTTTAAAAATATGAACTGGGTTAAAGGTTTTTCCATACACACGCAAAGGAAGGGCTCTCCCCTCCGGGAGAGCCCTTCCCTCATATAGGGATCAAGAATCAGCGGTTGATCTTCTTCTTCTTGGGAGTACCGAACTCCTTCATGAGACGATCCAGCTCCTCGTCAGCGGAGGCCTTGGGCTTCTCACGCTTGACAGTCTCAGTCTTAGGAGTGGCGGGAGCTGCGGGAGCAACGGGAGCGGCAGGAGCGGCAGGAGCCGCAGCCTTCTGCGCATTCACCTGATTCTCAAAGCCGGTAGCGATGATGGTGATACGCATCTCGTCCTCCAGCTCGTCATCAAAGTTCACACCCCAGATAACGTTTGCATCGGGAGAAGCCTCGGCAGCGATCAGACTGGAAGCCACGTCCACGTCCTCCAGACCAACATCGGGAGAAGCGGTGATGTTGATGAGGATACCGTGTGCGCCGGTGATGGAGGACTCCAGCAGGGGGCTGGAGATAGCGGCCTTGGCGGCCAGCTCTGCCTTATCCTTACCGGTAGCGCTACCAACGCCCATGTGCGCGTGGCCGGCGTTCTTCATGACGGAGCAAACGTCAGCGAAGTCCAGGTTGATGAATGCGGAAACGCTGATCAGATCAGAAATGCTCTTGGTACCGCGGGCCAGCACACCGTCAGCCACCTCGAAGGCGTTCTGGAGGGTGATGCGGGTGTCGGTAACCTGCTTCAGGCGATCGTTGGGGATGACCACCAGAGAATCTACGTACTGGCTCAGCTCGGCAATACCGGCAATAGCCTGATCCATACGGCGCTTGCCCTCAAAGCCGAAGGGCTTGGTGACGATACCGATGGTAAGAATGTCCATCTCGTGAGCGACACGGGCAACCACGGGAGCAGCGCCCGTACCGGTGCCGCCGCCCATACCGGCGGTAATGAAGACCATATCGGTGCCATCCAGAATGGCCTTGATCTCCTCAATAGACTCCTCAGCGGCTCTTGCGCCGATCTGGGGATTTGCGCCTGCGCCAAAGCCGTTGGTGAGCTTCTCACCGATAACCAGCTGCTGGGAAGCATCGGAGCGACGAAGCACCTGGCGGTCGGTATTGATGGCAACGAACTCTACGCCCTTGATGCTGGACGTGATCATGCGGTTAACAGCGTTGTTTCCGCCGCCGCCGACACCGATCACCTTTATGGTTACGCCGGAATCGTAAGTATCATCGTGTTCAAAGGTCATGTTTTCTTCCTCCCAAAATCTCTTTTTTTCGACAGATATGGACGCCATTTACCCCCGCCCCAGGGTCTTCGGCGTCTTTTCCTACCTTTTTCGGGTAGGATATACACCATATGTATATAATATATCTTTTTATGAAAAAATGCAATAGTTTTTTGCGAAGTTTATGAACAGTTTACATATTCCACGACAAAAAAGGGCGACCGAGGCCTGTCGGCCGCCCTTTATGTTTTTTCTTACAATTCAGTTGAATCGAAAAACCGAAGCAGGGGTCTTCGCTTTCCTCAGTCCGCCCAGAAGGGCATATCAATATCGGGGGAGGCACGGTGGATAATACGGGCGGGATCGGATACGTCGATCAGGGTAGGCATACCCTCGGGAAGGCCTCCACTCTCGGATCTGTCCTGAAGAACACGGGCAACCAGAGTCAGCTTTCGGTCCAGCTCTTCCATGCTTCCCACACGAACGCGGGTGCTTCCCTCCAGTACGAAATACATATCGTAGCGGTCTCCCAGCTCCATGCCCACCACGCTCTCGCCCAAAGACGAGGCCATGAGGCATTCCACGAACTCAAACACGTAGGCGTTCTCTGCGTCGGGCTCACCCGTCTCCAGCTCGTAGGTGGACAGCTCGGGAGAGTCGGTTTCGAGCGCATAGGGAAGGTTGATGAAGGTCAGGGGCTCGCCCACACGGACGCGGGTGGACTCGGGAATCCCCAAATAAACAGCACCCACACGGCGAGCCTCGTTGGTATCCCCCGACACACACAGCACGTCGCGGGTATCGGCGTTGATGATGTAATAATTTTGGTTGTGACAGGTATACAAGAGATTTTGCACCTCGGTAAAGCTCACGGTTACAGACCCGTCCAGATGCTTTCTGACCTTGACCTTATCCATGAGAGGAAGCTTTCGCTTCAGCTCCTTCTCCACGGCAAGGCTATGGAATCCCAGCATCTCATCCCCCTCCTCTATACCCGCATGGACCAGCACGGCAGCGGAGGTGTAGTAGACGCCCTCATCAGCGACGGTGGAGCGTACCTTGGGTATTCTTCCCAAGAACAGCAACGCCACCGTCAGAACGGCCGCCCCCAGCAGGCAGAGCAGGAGGAGTGGCAAGGAGCCGTAATCCGTGGGCGTATGTTTTTCCCCGCTACCGAAGGGGCGAGCGTCCCTTGCGAATTTTTCCGCAAAGGTACGATGCCGCACGCGGCGGGGTATCCGAATCTTTTTCATAGGTTTTCGTCCTTTGTCTTAGGATGGGATCAGGCCTTGATCAGCCCCGAAAGACAGTCATAAATGCGCTCATTGGCATCGGGACAGGCGAAAGAGCGAATATGATTCCCCAGCGCCTCCCGCTTGCCAGGATCGGCCAGGAGGGACAGCACGGCGGCGGTCAGCGCACCCTCGGCGAGGGTCTTTTCCTCCACGCATACGGCGGCGTCACGATCCACCAGAGCCATGGCGTTCTTGTATTGGTGATTCTCGGCCACGTAGGGAGAGGGGACGAACACGGTCGCCTTCCCCGTCAAAGCCAGCTCGGAGATGGACATAGCCCCGGCTCGGGAGATAACCAGATCAGCGGCGGCCATTTGGATGGGCATATCGTAGATATAATCCACCAGCGTCATGCGATCGCAGCCACCTGCGGCGGTCTGATCCCAGTCGGCACGGATGCGGTCATAATCCCGCTTACCTGCGGCGTGGAGCAGCCTGACCGAAGGATGAGAGGCCAAGGCGTCGGCCAGTCTGACCACGGCGTCATTGACAAATTCTGCGCCCAGACTGCCGCCAAAGGACAGGATATACGTCTCATCGGGAGCAAGACCCAGCGCCCGTCTGGCCTCCTCTCGGGATACGGTAGCAAAGCCGGCCATCATGGGGTTGCCCACACGGATAGCGGGGCAATGCTTCCCTTTCTCGTCCAAGCGGCGAAGGGTCTCCTCGAAGTTGACCAGAATGAGGTCAACCTCCTTCCGAAGTCTCTCCACGGCCTTGCCGGGAATGGCGTTGGACTCGTGGATGGCGGTGGGAATCCCCATCCTCTTACCCATACTGCACAGAGGCCAGCAGGCATAGCCCCCCGTGCCCACGATAAGATCGGGTTCGAACCGACGGATCAGCTCCGCCGCCTCCCGTCTGGACTTGATCATAAGGAAGGGGAGGCGCAGATTAGCGGGCTTCCAGTAGGGGCGGAGCAGGCCACGGATGTGGACGGTATGGAGGGGATAACCCGCGCGGGGCACCAGGTCGGTAGCCTTGTCACGGGGCTGGGTCGACGCCACAAAAGCGATCTCGGCATCGGGGTGCTTCTCACGAATGGTGGCGGCGATGGCCAATGCAGGGTTGACGTGTCCCGCTGTGCCACCGCCCGTCATAAGTACGCGCATAGGCTGCTCCTTTCGCACGAAGAAATTGGAGTTTATAGAGCCGAAGGCCCTCTCGCCCCCGTAGGGGGCATATCGAGGCGCAAAAGCGGCATATCGAACCGCACGAGCGGTATATCGAACACCCGAAGGGTGTATATCGACGAAAGCAAGAGTTGTCGATATGTCCCTACGGGACTCGATATGTGCCTTGCGGCACTCGATATATTCCTGCGGAATTCGATATGCGCCCTGTGGGCGCGAGATCGGGCGCAGCCCGACAAACCCAAATTTATCTCTTCTGATAAGAATATCTTGAAATAGACAGGATGATCCCCATCTCGAAAATTTGCAAAATCAGGGAGGTACCGCCCGAGGAGAAGAAGGGGAGGGCGATGCCCGTATTGGGAATGGAGTTGGTCACGACGGCAATGTTCAGAATGGCCTGCAGTGCCACCTTGATCACCAGGCCGTAGACCACCATAGAACAGAACTTATCGGGCGCTTTAGCGGCGATGCGGAAGCCTCGCCAGATCAAGAGCCCGAAGAGCAGGATAACGGCCAAGGCGCCGACAAAGCCCAGCTCCTCGCAGATGATGGTAAAAATGAAGTCGTTCTGAGGCTGAGAGACGTACCCATACTTCTGCTGGCTGTTGCCCAGACCTCTGCCGAAGAAGCCACCAGAGCCAATGGCGTTGAGTCCCTGGAGGGTCTGCCATGCCGATCCGAGGGGGTTGAGTCCCGGGCTGTTAAACTCG
Organism: Clostridia bacterium; assembly: GCA_017532045.1. Taxonomy (GTDB): domain Bacteria; phylum Bacillota; class Clostridia; order Oscillospirales; family CAG-272; genus CAMEON01. The sequence goes on from JAFXJW010000061.1 coordinate 4,945, forward strand.
ATCTGAAGCCACGTGGTAATACGCAAGACGGCGTATTCCGAAACCATCAGGACCAGCACGATGGCCACGGCACCGATGGCAAAGAGCCACAAAAACCACTTCTTATCCGTGCCACCCAGATACATGCACACCAGACCCATGAGTCCGATGATGATGATACCCGACAGGTGATGCTCAAAAACCACCAGAAGGCAGATAAAGCCGAATATGGCCATGGGGTACAGAACACCGTACACGAACTGGCCGCCGAACTTCTGACGGGCGCGGATCTGCCGCTCGTACTTGGTCATGACCAGCGCAATACAGAGGATGACCGCCATTTTGGCGATCTCTGAGGGCTGGATGGAGACGGGGCCGATCTGGATCCATCGGGTAGCGCCCGAGCCGTAGCTGGAGCCGATGATCAGCACCAGAAGGAGGAGCAGCACAGAACCCACATAGGAGGCTACGCCGAAGAACCGCCAAAACCAAGGGCGGGACTTTAGCACGAAGGGCACCGTCACGACGGCGGCCAGCGCCAGATAAATGATGTGGCGCTTGACGTAGTAGGCGGGATCGTCGTGGTACTGGGCGGCGTAGACCGAGCTGGCGGAGAAGGCCATGACCGCTCCAAAGAGACAGAGAGCTATGACAATAAACAGGAAATAGTAGTCCACAGGCCCACGGGTCAGCACCGTATCGGGGGAGGCCTCGGACCGGGTGGGTTTACGGTGAACAGGCTCGGTATAGATGGGATCCATGGGCTCGATGGCGGTATCCAAGCGATCACCCAGATAGTTCATTCCCTGCTCTACGTCTTCACCAAGGCGTTTTGCGCCCTCCTTGTTCAGGGTATAGCGGGAAACACGCTTTCTAAACCTGCTGAATGCAGCGCGAACCTTGCCGTCCGCAGAACGGGGGGATTTCCGCTTCACAGGGACTCACCTCACTTTCCTTGATTCATAGAGGGGGATCACATCCCCAACCATGCCAGAATACAGAACAGAGCGGATACGGTGGTGAACAGCACCACGATCCCTACCTCCTTCCACCCACATTTTTCAAAGTGGTGATGGAGGGGCGCCATCTTGAAGATACGCTTTTTGGTCAGCTTGTAGCCGAAAATTTGCAGGAAGCTGGACAGCATCTCAATGACGAACATGAAGCCTGCCAGCACGAAGAGCAGAAGCTCTCCCGCCATGATGCCACAGCCCATGATGACCGCTCCCAGAAACAGAGAGCCCGTGTCACCCATGAACATTTTGGCGGGGTGATGGTTGTAGATGAGGAAGCCCAGAACGCAACCCAGCAAGGATGCCCCCACAAGGCCCGTCTCACCGTCCCCACGGAGCAGGGCGAAGACCACCATGAAGGCGGCCACGGTGGCGCAGATGGAGGAGGACAGGCCGTCCAGACCGTCGGTGATGTTGGTGGCGTTGACGAAGCCTACCATAACAATGAGGTAGATCGGATAGGCAAACCAGGACAGCTCCCAGTATATCTCGGTAAAAGGAATATGCAGGGCGGTAGTTAGATTTTCGGTAATCGCCATCATGGCAATAAAGGCGGCGGAGGCGGTGATCTGCAGCACCAGCTTTTGCTTTTCGGTCAATCCCTCGTTGTGACGGCGCAGTAGCTTGAAGTAATCGTCCACGAAGCCGATGGCGGCGTTAGCCAATGCGTACAGGCAGATGAGCGCCAGGGGGATGAGTCGTCCACCCTGCTTCGAAAAAGCAAGATAGCCCACAACCGACAGGATAGCGACGAGAAAAGCAGGCACGAAGGAAATACCTCCCATGGTGGGCGTCCCCGCCTTGACCTGATGGGACTTCACGTATTCGTTGATGGGCTGTCCCGCCCTCTTGGCGCGCAGGATGGGCAGAGCGATCCGGCCGAGCAAGGCCGTCAGGCCAAACGAAATCCCAAACAGAACACCAAGCCAAATATAGAATGTATTCATATCGTCCATGGGTAATTCCCTTTCCTTTTTCAGTAATTTTCTTGACAGCGCAACAGCTGATCAGGCAAAAATCGCCTCGGCTACCGTCTCAAGAGCCATAGATCGGCTGGCCTTGAACAGGACGTGATCCCCTTCTCGGAGAATGGATTTCAGATAGGCGGCGGTAGTGACGTAGGTGTCCGCTCCACCCATAATGCGGATGGCATCAGAGCTCATGCCCGCCTCCATAGCGCCGCAGGCGATCTCAGCGCCCAGCTCACCCACGGTAACGAGCAGGTCCACGCCCTCATCAAAGACGGCCTTGCCCACCAAGCGATGGAGAGCCACGGTATCAGCACCCAGCTCCTTCATGTCTCCCAGCACCGCAATGCGGCGGGCGTGGGGGGCTTGTGCGGCCACTGCCGCAAGCACAGACAGGGAGGCTCTCATGGATTCGGGAGCGGCATTGTAGCAATCCTCAATGACCGTCACCCCTCCCACGGAGCGGATATTCTGCCGCATATCAGCGGGGCAGTAGACGGCCAGTCCCTCTCGGACTTGTCCCTCGGTCAGCCCGCTGAGCTGACCCACGGCGGCGGCAAAGGAGGCCGCCCAGACCAGATGCTCTCCCACGGCGGGGATATACAGGCCTTCCCACACGCCCTCAGGGGTGGTCAGATCAAAGATCATTCCGCCGTCGTGATGACGGATGCTTCCGGCCAGGTAGTCGGCATCCTTAGCTCCCGCCAAGGAGACACGGAGAGTGCGGATGCCTGCGGGGATCTCGGGAAGATCCTCCCCAAAATCCTGCCCCAACTCCTTCAGCAGGGGCTCGTCGCCGTTGACAAGGAGGATTCCGCCCTCGGAAAGCCCCCCAGCGATCTCCCGCTTGGCGCGGGCGATATTCTCACGGCTTCCCAAATATTCCAGATGGGAGGAGCCGATGTTGGCAATTACGGCGATATTGGGACGGACGGCACGGGTCATGGAAGCGATCTCCCCACGGCTGCTCATGCCCATCTCCAAAACGGCGCAATCGATCTCTGCAGAAATTTCCATGAAGGACAAGGGGAGACCGATGGTGCTGTTGAAGTTTCCGTCCTTTTTGAACAGGGTCTTACCCTGCGCAAGAACAGCGGCGGTCATTTCCTTGGTGGTGGTCTTGCCGACGCTACCCGTGATGGCCACCACCGAAAGGGACTTCATGCTCTCTGTGCGGTAGGCTCTTGCCAGAGCCGACAGAGCCTCCACGGTGTCTGCCACCTGAATGGCAGCGCAACCGAGGGAGGCCATTTCATCGGGCAACCGCTCGCAGAGGAACAGGGCGCATCCCAAGGAGGCGGCCTTTGCCATGAAATCGTGGCCGTCTACCCGCTCGCCTCGGATGGCGCAGAACAGGGTGTTCTCGTCAGCCTCACGGGAATCGGTGCAGATATAGGTGACGGTAGGGTCTGTATTCCCCACGGTCATCAGGCGTCCACCGACCATGCTTGCCAACGTCGAGGCAGTTAGGGGATATGCAAGTGTGATCTTCATGTGGTCGCCTGCCTTTCGTTGTTTTCGTTATCCGCCGTGAGGAGGATGAAATTCCTTTGCGGCCTGCGCCGCAATATCCTTTTCGCAGAAAGGATGCTTCCCTCTGCTGTCGATCTCGTAGTTTTCATGACCCTTCCCCGCCAGCAGGATGATGTCTCCCGCTCGGGCGTGCTTGATGGCGTAGCGGATGGCCTCGGCGCGGTCAGGCACCACGGCAAATTCACTCTCCTTATCCACCCCGGAAAGAATATCCGAAATGATATCGGCGGGATTCTCCGAGCGACTGTTGTCGGAGGTGATGACCAGACTGTCGGCCATGCGGGAGGCTATGCGAGCCATGACCTTCCTCTTGGAGGGGTCTCGATCTCCCCCGCAACCAAAGACCAGCACGATGCGCTGACCCCTGCGGCGGAATTCCTGTACCGAGCGCAGGAGATTTTCCAGCGCGTCGGGGGTATGGGCAAAGTCAATGAATACCGAGAAGAGAGCGCCCGAATCGGGGAGGAGCACCCGCTCCATACGACCGGGGACACCGCTAAAATGAGCCAGGGCATCCCGCACAGCGGCGGGGCTTGCGTCCAAGGCCAGGGCGGCCGAGGCGGCCTCCAGGGCGTTCATGACGGTAAAATGCCCGGGGATGGGCACACGGAGGCGGAGGCGGGCATAGGGTGAGGTCAGCTTGAAGGAAACCCCGTCCTCGCCCAGATGCTTGACCTGCTCGGCATACACCCGTGTGCATCCTCCGTCTCCTGCGGGGCAGATGCGGTCGGAGAGCAGTCCTCCCGCCCCATCTGCGTGGCAGATATAGTAGTGGGAGATGGGAAGAGGCTCGGAGAGCAGGCGGCGGCCGTAGCGATCGTCGGCGTTGATCACCGCCCTGCGGCAGACCTCAAAGAGGGCTCGCTTGGCGGTATAGTAATCCTCCATTGTGCCATGGAAGTCCAAATGCTCTTGGGTTAAATTGGTAAATATTCCCAACTCAAAGGTGAGGGGGGCTACCCTTCCCTGCCGCATGGCGTGGGATGTGACCTCCATGACCACGGTGGGAGGATAGGGGTTGTCAGTGGGGACGTCGGCGGCCATGCGGGCCAGCAGGGGGTACAGCTGGGCGGGCTCGGGGGTGGTCATGCCGCTATACGGCTGACCCTCGGAGTCACAGAACCGCTCATCTCCCATCATGGGGAGGCATCCCACCGTACCAATGAGGCCGCAAGGCACCCCCGACTCCCGCAGAATGGCGCGGAGCAGGGAGGAGACGGTGGTTTTTCCGTTGGTGCCCGTCACCGCCACCAAACGAAGTCCCTTGGCGGGATGGCCGTACCACGCATCGTACAGGCAGGCCGTGGCACGACGGGCGTTCTGCACCGTCACGAGGGGGATATTCCCCGTATCGGGCAGGTCGTCGGCACCCTCGCAGAGCACCGCCACGGCCCCCTTGGCAATCGCCTCGGGAATATGGGTACGGGCGTTTACGTGAAGTCCGTCTATGGCCACGAACACATCCCCCGCCTTTACGTGGCGGGAATCCGTGGCAATACCGCTGACTGTAACCTCCTCCACCCCCTTGGGGACGGGCAAATCGGCCTCGGCCAGCAGATGGGATAAGGGCTTTGGTACGGGATGCAGGATCATAATAACCCTCCACGGGATCGCTGTGCTTCTACATCCTGCTTTTTTCAGTCGGAGCGGCTGGGATTTGCTCGTTTTGTTGGGGAGCGCCGCAGGGGTTTCACCCCTGCACCCCACCAAAAACCCTTTTGGAAAAGGGTTTCTGGACTTCCTAAAACCTTTAAAGCCTTTATTTGTTAAAGGTTTTGGGGATTCTTAAACCCTTTTTTCAAAAGGGTTTAAGTGGGGGTGTGGGGGCAAAGCCCCCACAAGTCCCCAATTTACTCCTGTGCGATATCGTCGGCGTCCTGGTTGCGGAAGGTCACGGTAATGACGGTGCCTCGCTCCACCTCGGTACCGGGGGCATGGGACTGGGAAATGGCCACGGCGCCCGAACCGCTCATGTAATTATTGGTTCCCGCAATGCGGATATTCAAGCCGTGATTGGCCAGGATCTCGTTGGCGGAGACGGCGGTCTTGCCCGACAGATCGGGGACGGTAACGGTGGGCTTCTCCATATCGGATTCGGTATACAGAACGATTTTGGCGTTATGGGATTCCATCTTAGTGTAGGGGGCAGGGGATTGGGAACGCACCACAGAGCCGCTACCCACGATCTCCACCTCAAAACCCATAGCCTCTGCCTGAGACTTGGCTACGGTGGCATACCAGCTTGTCAGCGAGGGAGCCTCCACGGCCATGTTGGCCAGCTCCTTGTCGGTGTAAACGGCCTCCACACCCAGGTAAGGCAGAACGTCACGCATGACACCCGCCAGATAGGGGGCGGCTACCACGCTTCCGTACAGAACGCCCTTGGTGGGCTCATCCACCAGAATGATCACGGCGATCTCGGGATCGTCGGCGGGGGCAAAGCCCACGCAGGAGCATATGTAGTACTCCTTACCCGTCTCGTTTTTCTTGTCGATCTTCTCGGAGGTACCCGTCTTGGCGGCCACACGGTAGCCCGCCACGTAGGCGTTCTTGGCGCCCGCACCTCCCGACACGCCCTCCTCCAGCACCTGGGCCAGCGTCTTGGCGGTTGCGTTTGAAACCACCTGCCGCTTCACGGCGGTGGAATAGGTGGTCACGGTATTTCCCTCGCTGTCGATCACTTCCCTGACCATGCGAGGGGTCAAAAGGTAGCCCCCATTGGCCACGGCGGTCACCGCCATGATCTGTTGAATGGGGCTGACCTTAAAATTCTGGCCGAAGGAAGCGGTGGCCAGATCCAGCTCGGAGAAAGCGCCCTCCTGATAGAAGATAGACGTACCCTCGCCGGGCAGGTCAATGCCCGTTTTCTCCAGATAGCCGAAGGAACGGAAGTAACTGTAGAACCGCTCACGGCCGATGCGCGCGCCCATCATCATAAGAACGGGGTTGCAGGAATTTTGCAGACCCACGGCAAAGGTTTGAGAGCCGTGACCTGTGGTCTTGTGGCAATGGATCTTGATGCGAGAGCCCTCGAGGGGGTAGTGGTGTCCCGCGCAGTAGAAGGTCTCGGTGGGGTTGACCAGATTCTCCTCGTAGGCCATGGAGGCGGTGACGATCTTAAAGGTAGAGCCGGGCATATAGACCTCGGTGACTGCCTTGTTGGACCAGGTAGTCAGCTGCAGCTCCTGCCTGAGCTTGGCGTACTCCTCGCTGTCCACGGCGAATCCCGAATTCGCCAAGGTCTCGGTATCGAACTCGTTGAGCTTGCGGGGGTCGTTCAGATCAAAGTCGGGATAGGTGGCCTGCGCCAGAATCTCGCCCGTCTTGACATCCACCACCATACCCGTGGCTCGGTTCTTTCCACCGGATTCCACGTAGGTGGTGCGAAGCTGCTCCTCAAGAGCTGACTGGATATTGATGTCAATGGTGGTAATGATGGAATAACCGTCCCGAGCCTCAATATAGCTTTGATACTCGTAGGGCATCTCATTGCCGTGGGAGTCTCTTGCGGTGATGTAGCGGCCGTTGGTACCCGACAGGATACTGTTGTACTGCAATTCCAATCCGTACTGTCCGCTACCGTCGCTACCCGTAAAGCCAAGGGCGTGGCAGGCCAGAGAACCCTCTGGATAGTAGCGGGTGGTGCCCGCCTGCAAAAAGACCATGTCCTCCAGATCGTTATCCTTGATGACCTTTCTGACCTTGGCGGCTACCTCCTCGTCCACCCCCCTCGCCAGGGTGCGGTCGAGATACTTCGTGTAGGTGGTCTGCTTTAAGATATAGTCGTAATCCACGTCCAGAATATCCGTCAGCTCGGTAGCGATCAGGACGTCGTACTTCAATCCCTGCTCCTCGGACATCTGCGCCACGATACGGGGAGCGATGAACACACGGTAGGTGGTCACGCTGGTGGCCAGTAAAACACCGTTGCGATCGTAGATCCTGCCTCGCTCGGCCACGACCTCCACCTCGGTGGTGATCTGATTCAGCACCTTGTCACGGTACTTCTCGTACCCTACCGTCTGAAAAAACAGAATACGGAGCAATAGGAATATGAAGGTGGAAACGATGAAAACGCCAATGAATCCGGCTCGCTTGACGGTATTCGTATCCGTGGTATGTAAGGTTGGCTTCACGAGGGCCTCCTTTCCTGCAGGACGGCAGCTTTCCGTCCGCACATTCATTGGAATAGCGGTTTTTCGGGGGATTCACCCATTCCGTATAAAATGCAGGCGGCGAGTATGACACACGCCGCCTGAATTGTTTCATATGCATTTGACATAGATCGGTAGGGTCAGGAGCGTCCCTTGTAAGAGTATGTCACCCTGCCGTACATTATGCCTGCCCCGTCGGCGTCACTTCCTGAACCCGAATGCCGAGAGCAGACGGGAAAGTCCGGATTCGTCGCCGTCACGGCCCTCGTCCAAGACCTCAAGGCTGTCCTCCTTGTCCTCGGTGAGGTATTCGCCGTGCAGATATTTTTCATGAACCATGCCCAGCTCCTCCGAGGCGTATTCCTCGATGGCCAGCATATCATTCTTGAGGTCGAGCTGATCCGTGAGCTCACTGTGGATCTCCTGCATCTCAACGTAGGCATCCTTGGTCTGGCTGAGCTGACGGGTTGCCTGGCTTACCGACACCGTGCTGGTGATCACAGTAGACATGGACACGAGCACTGTGACAAGCGCGGCAACCAGACCCACGGGTACGCGGCGAGAGCGGAAGCCACCCACAGGGCGGGTTGCGATCCGCATCTCTTCCTCACGGGGGAAGGTCTCCTGCGCCCACTCGTTGAGACGCACGAAGAAGGGCTTCTTCAAGAGACGGGCCAGGGGAGCGGGGAGCTTGTCCGTATCAGTAAGCCAGCCGGCTTTTTTTGGCTTTTCGAGCCTCGTTTCCCGAGTGGGGGCTACGGCCTGAACGGCCGCAATGCGCTCCTCGTCGGTGGCTGCTCGATACTGAGGGTACTTATACCCTCTCTGATCGTGGTAGTATCGGGCGAAATCCTCCACCGTCATGTAGCGCTTGCCATCACTGCTTCCTGTACGGTAGGTATCCAGCTTCTTTTCCTTAGCGGCAAGCTCGTCGGCTGCGATGTAGGCTCCGGGAGTGATCGCTCTGGTGAGCGCCTCCTTTTTCTCCTGTCTGGCGGCATCCGCATGGACCCGTCCCGCAATACCGCGATCACGGTACCGCTCGCAGAACATATCTATGTAGCGGGCGCATCCGCGGCACTCCGCCTGCTTACGACGCAGCTCGGCGGGATCGATCTCATCCTCACGGACAACCCGAGCAGAGCTTCCGCTGTGGCTGAGGGTGAAGCGGTCGCTGATGAGCCGCTCGTCCCGTTTGTACTCATGTTCCATAGCCGACATTCCTTTCTTTCAGATTTTCTATACAGTCTCGGCAACCTGGCCGAATGATTCTCTTGCTTTGGTTTTACAGCTTCTCCGCCACGCGAAGCTTGGCGCTTCGGGAGCGAGGATTGATCTCCAGCTCCTCCTCATCGGGGAGAATGGGCTTTCGGGAAATGACCTTGACAGAGGGGGTCTTGCCGCACACGCACATGGGAAGTCCCTTGGGGCAGCTGCAACCGCTTGCCATGTCCGCAAAGGTCTGCTTAACGATGCGATCCTCCAGGGAATGGAAGGTGATGACCGCCATACGGCCACCGGGGTTCAGTCGCTTCATGGCCGACTCCAAGGCGGGGCGGATCACGTCCAGCTCGGAATTGACCTCAATGCGAATGGCCTGAAAGGAGCGCTTGGCGGGATGGTGACCGCCGTCTCTGGCCGCCGCAGGGATAGCCGCCTTGATGATGGCGGTCAGCTCTCCCGTGGTTTCAATGGGCTTGACCGCTCTCGCCTGCGCAATGCGGGAGGCGATGCGGGGGGCGAATTTCTCCTCGCCGTAGTCGAAGAGGATACGGCGCAGATCAAACTCGCTGTAGGTATTGACCACGTCAAAAGCGGTCTTTTCGGCTCTTGCGTCCATCCGCATATCCAGCGGAGCGTCGGCCATATAGGAAAATCCTCTCTCGGGGGTATCCAGTTGATAGGAGGAAACGCCCAGATCCAAAAGGATTCCGTCGATCTTCTCAATGCCCAGAGTGTCCAGCACGTCAGCCACGTGGCGGAAGTTGCTCCGCACAACACGGGCTCGCTCCCCCAGAGGGGCAAGCTTGGCTGAGGCCGCCTTGATGGCCGCCTCGTCCTGATCGATGGCGATCAGAAGGCCGCTCGTCAGTCGCTTGGCAATCTCGTAGGAGTGTCCGCCGCCGCCTGCGGTGCCGTCCACGTAGATGCCGTCGGGCTTGATGGCCAGCGCATCCATGCAGGGGTAAAGCATAACGGAACGGTGGGCGAATATCTGTCCGCCGATGTCCACGGGCGTGCCGTTGACCGACAGGTCGGGAGCATCGGAGGTATTGTCCAAACGTACTTCCCGCTCGATCATGGCTTACAGACCGAGGGCCTCAAGGGCGTCACGAAGCTCGTCGGCGTCCTCGCCGACGATGATGCGGTCGTACTCCTCGGCAGACCAGATCTCGGCGTAATCACCGCAGCCCACCACGATGGCATCCTTGGCGATCTTGGCATGCTCGATGAGGGTGTTATTGAGAACCACACGGCCCTGGGAATCGGGCTCGGCGGTCACGGCGTCACGGTACAAAAAGCGAAGGATCTTCTCGGACTGTGCGCGGGGCATCTTCTGAATGGGAGCAACAAAGGCCTGCCAGCTTTCGAGCGAGTGAATTTTCAGGCAGGACTCACGAATATCTCTCACGATGATAAAAGAAGGCCCCAATTCCTCCCGATGCTTGGCAGGGATAAATAAACGCTTCTTGGGGTCAAGAGCGTGCTTGTATTCGCCGGTCAGCATACCGTGATTCCTCCTTTCACGAAATTTCCTGGACAAAGGCAAGCCATTTTGCCGTTTCACAAGGTAGTAGAGACAGAAACCCCGTGGTTTTTTTGCACCACTTTGCTCCACTTTTCACCACCTTGCCCCAATTATACATTATATATAACCACTCGTCAAGAGGATTTTATGAACATTCACAGAATGTTTACAATTGAAAATGCATATTTTTCTGTACTTTCCCCTCCACTGTCGCTCCACTCATGTAGCCAAACACGATCGGAATCGAATTTTATTCACCACCAACAAAAAGCGACTCATTTTTTTATGCAGAAAAACGAAGAAATTTCCACTCCGCCCTTCAGAGGCCTCAAAAAGAACAAAAAAGTGAAATTTTGGAGAGAAAAATCATCCTTCCCCTCCCACAAAAAACGAAAAAAGAGGCGCTTCCCACGTCCCTCCGCCCGATCATACACGGCAGAGAGTAGGCAGGATGCGCCCCTGTATTTCAAGAATTTTTGTCCTTTCGGACACGGAAAAAGAGGGATTTCAGAGCCTTCCCGTCAAAGGGGATGAGGGGGTAGAGGTAGTGTCGCTTCCCAGTCACCGTGACGTTGGTGAGCAGGAGAACGCAGATCCCCACAACACCCGCACCAAAGCCCCAGTAGCCCCCCAGAGCCGTCAAAAGGAGCAGCCCCATGCGCATAAATTTGAAAGCGTACCCCAGCTCATAGCTCCGCTGAGTGAAGTTGGCGATAGCCACGAAGGCCATATAAAGAATGACCTCGGGGATGAGCCACCCGATCTGCACCGCGAAATCGCCGAGGATCAGCCCTCCCACCACCGAGAGCGAATTGGAAAGCATACTGGGGGTGTTCAGTGACGCCATACGCAGACCGTCGATCATGAACTCCACCAAAAAGAGCTGGGCGAGGATGGGAATGCGCCCCGTCTCGGTAGGGAGGATGAAATTCAGCCAGGCGGGGAGGAATTCGGGGTGACGGATGAGCAGATACCACGTGGGGGTGAGGAACAGGGTCAGCCAGAAGACCACGTGGCGGACGATACGGATATACGTCCCCGTCAAGGGCGGAAAATAGAAGTCGTTGGTCTCCTGCATGAAGTCGAAGATGGAGGTGGGCAGGATCATGACCTGGGGGGAGGTGTCGCAGACCACCAATACGCTTCCCTCCATAAGCTGAGCTGCCGCCGTGTCGGGGCGTTCGGTGTAGCGGATCTTAGGAAAAGGATTGTACCACCGCTTCTTGATCAGCACCTCGGCCAGAGATTCGTGCCCCATGGCCAGCGCGTCGGTCTTGACCGCCGCCAGCTTGGTTCTGACCCGCTCCACCAGATCGGGATCCGCCTTCCCTTCCATATATATAATGGCAATGTCGGTACGGGAGGAATCCCCCACCGAGGTATAACTCACGGTCAGGGCGGGGTCTCGCACCCGACGGCGAATGAGAGCGGTGTTGAAGATCAAGGTCTCCACGAATCCATCCCTTGCCCCACGCATGACCTTGTCCCCCTCGGGCTCGGTGGTCTCACGGGCGGGGTAGGTGCGGGCGTCGATCACGATCGCCCCACGCCCGAAGGCAGAGCCCACCAGCAGAGCCGCCCCCGACAGCACCATCTGCACCGCCAGGTCGGTGGAGTCGGTGACATCGGTCTCCACGTAGGGCAGCGCGCGGGCACAGAACGCCAGCGCGGGGATCAGATGATCCTTCCCCGCCATCTCGGTCACCGCAGTCTGCCCTCCCGCTGTGGGCTGGGAAAGCCCGTCCAGCGTCAGGAAGGACATCATGAGCTTCATCATGACGGTGTCCTTGATGAAGCCGTCGACGTAGTACAAGGTCATCTCGTCCAACCCTACCTTCAGGGGCTTTTTGATGAGATCAAAGCTGGCATCCACCCGAAGAATGGCGTCCAGCAGAGCGACGTTGTCTTGGTAGCTGTCGGTCAGCGCGGGGTATGCGGGCGAGGTGTTTTGCATGGGTGCCTCCATCATGTAGCAGTATATACATCATGCCCCGCTCCGAGCAAAAAAATACAGAACACCTCGGCGGTGTTCCGTATTTCTTCGTTTGTTATGTATATTTGGGAAATTGAATTTGCGCCCGAAACATTATGCCACGTAGTGGTATGGTTACCCCACGCGTCATAGGTGTATTCCAGTATCTTTCGACCGCTCTCGGTGTAGATCGCAATAATATCGCCCTGTAGATTCTTCTCAAAGTAGAAGGTGTCAAAGACATCGGCGGCGTAGCTGCTCTTTCGATACTGCATACCGATGGGTGATCCCGATTCATCGTACAGGTAGATCAGAAGAATATCTCCCCACGCCTCGCTGACGATCCGGGAGCCGTTCAGGGTGTAGACATGTTCGGTTCCGTTGACGGTCTTACTCGTGCGGATGCCGTCGGCGTTGTAGAGGAATTCGATCACCGAATTGGTTTTCTCCATCTCCTTCAACTGCCGTCCGTCCCAAGTCAGCGAATATCCGTTGTAGGTGGTGGGGTTGCCGATGGCGTCGTAGGCAATGGCCGTAGTGCCGACGGCGGTCAGCTGGTCGGCCCACACCCGCTACCCGCAGAGCAGTTTGCTCTACGGGCTTATATGGGATTCTTAAATGCCATTGCTTTGAGGTTTTATTTTCGAGTCAGCCTCCCCTCAAACAGTTTTTCAAAATCGCCTATAGTTCCTTGTACAAGCAAATCTTTTTCACAAACAAACCGACCTAGTCCAAGCTTTCTTCCCCAGGATATGTGGTACCAATCACCCATGTCGACAACCATAGTTATGGTTGCAATGGATTCCGTTAGTTGGAATTTTGCACCATAACTTGTAATGTATCCGTCGTCTGTGATCACAATTCGTTGTGGCAATATGAGGTCTCTTGTTTTTTTGCTAAACGGAGCAAAGTAACTATACCCAACGAAAAATGCAACAAGAGGGAAACACAAAGGGATAGTTATATACCATGGAATGTCAAGGAATTTGATTACTAAGAATATTACGGGGATAATAAATAAAATTACAACGGCGATACTTGCAAACAACCCGTTCTTTCCTTCTTGTTTTTGAATGTATCGTTCGCATTTGTGGGAAACAGAACCTTTAAACTCAATCATATAATACTCCTTTGCAACAAGGGAACCTCAAAAATAGTTCCCAACATTATGTGTGTATATCCATTTCAAAATGGATATGAGTGGCAATCCACATTCCAAACTCGCATTTCATACATTTTTTAGAGTTAATGCCCTATATTTACTAGCCAGTAAATCATAAAAGATTTCTATATGGTTATACAATGGCTAAACAAATTAATAATAAGCTGGATGTGTGTATGGAATATACGGAGAAGGTTGCTGTGGTTGAGGAATTGGCTCGTATTCTGGAGCATCCATTGCTCCTCCAAATAGAGGGAGAATAACATCGGTAAAGGCATGGATTGCCAATGCACCAATGCCCAATGCTTGTTTAACAGTTACCCCCCAAAAAACAGCCTTTAATCCAGCAGTCATCGTCCCTGCTGTGGCAGCAGCACCTAGGCCGGCAAAAACAGCACCCATAGAAACGATAGCTCCGCCAACTGCCAACCCTGCGCCAAACCCGAATGTTATATTCTTAATCATCTCTAAAGGCTTAACTTCCTCGTTATTTTTATTTGCCTCATTACAAGTGTAAACAGCACCCAAAATGCCACCAGCAATTGCCGTGCCTAACAAAAACAAACAAATAACTGTTACTGATTCCCCAGATTCATCCATGTATATCACCGGATTATTACTACAATACGCATACATATTGAAGCCAATCAAGTCTCCATTGGCGTTCACGTATCCATCCGCATTCAAGAACCGTCCCCAAGCGGGGTTATAGTATCGGCTTTGGAGGTAATACAGCCCGGTGTCGGTATCGTAGTAATAGCCTCTGTAGCGGAAGGGGTTGAAGACCGCCGGCAAGGTTTCCATCACCAGGTATGTCCATGTGACGCTGTGATTACCCCACGCGTCATAGGTGTATTCCAGTATCTTTCGGCCACTCTCGGTGTAAATGGCAACAATATCGCCATGCAGATTCTTCTCAAAATAGAAGGTGTCAAAGACATTGGCGGCGTAGCTGCTCTTTCGATACTGCATACCGATGGGTGATCCCGATTCATCGTACAGGTAGATCAGAA
>JAFXJW010000062.1 GCA_017532045.1 Clostridia bacterium
ATCATATCGCCGCAGGCGATGCATCATTTGACAAACATATGAATTTATGATATAATATTCGAAAAGGAGGCGCAACTATGAAAGAAAACAAACTCGTCGAACTTTCAATGGATTTCTCCGTTGATATTATAAACCTCGTTAAATATCTAAAATCTAATCACGAAACAATTATATCCAACCAAATCGGAAGAAGCGGCACCTCTATTGGCGCCAATATTCACGAAGCACAATATGCACAAGGCACAAAGGATTTTATATCGAAATTTGAAATCGCGCTCAAGGAAGCAAGCGAAACGGGATATTGGCTTGAATTGCTCTATAGAACGAAGTATATTGACGAGCAGACCTTCAAAACGTTATCCTCTAAATGTGCTTGTTTGAGAGTTATGCTGATCGCATCTTGTAAAACCGCAAAGGAAAATATCAAATGAAGAAAGATAAAACTAATACTCTTATTTGCTTTTGGAACACGATAGGAATTGTCATTATTGCAGGCTTTCTTCTCTATAGTCTCATTGTAGGCGGTTCCGCATCACTTGGTTATTGCGAGGACAACACATACTTTTTGGGGAATCACGGTGAATATACGCAAGTTTCTAAATTTGTTTATCAGATAAGCTATGTGTGGGAATTTTTGTTTTGGATATTCATCCCACTTACCCCGCTTGGATGTTTTTTGATTTCGTATATTCAAGGGAAAATGGAACAAAAGAAAAAAAGGTTAGAGTAGAACAGACACCTTTTGTTCGTTTTTACCCCTGTTTAGACACCTTTTATCACGTTTAAGGCAAGCAAAAAAACCACTGCATCGCAGTGGTTTTTTGTTTCCTTTCCCTCTCTATTGACATTCCCTCCATTTCGTGGTATAATCATCCCAAAGCACCCCAAAATTCACCCATGAAAGGACAAAGCCATGAACGCCATCAAACGATTCCTGTCCGTTCTCCTCGTTCTCCTGACGGTTCTGTCTCTCTGCGTCCTCCCCGGCGCCGCTGAGAACGCCGCCGCAGACGAGGTCACCATTCTTTTCACCCACGATCTCCATTCCCACCTCCTCCCCTCCGCCAACGAGACCGGAGAGGGCGAGTACGGCGGTTACGCCCGCCTCATGACCGTCATCAAGGCGCAAAAGGCCATAGACCCCGACGCCATCCTGGTGGACGGCGGCGACTTCTCCATGGGCTCCCTGTTCCAGACCGCCTACCCCACCTCCGCCATTGAGCTGCGCATGATGGGCGCCATGGGCTTTGACGCCACCACCTTTGGTAACCACGAATACGATTACCTCCAGTCCGGCCTCAAGGGTATGCTGAACGCCGCCGTGGCCAGCGGTGACCCCGTCCCCCCCATCCTCTGCGCCAACTACCTGCCCCCCGTGGAGGGACAGGAGGGCTACGACGCCGACCTGTGGGCGGCCTACAACGCCTACGGCGTCAAGGATTATACCATCCTGGAGCGGGGCGGTGTGTACTACGTCCTGTTCGGCATCTTCGGCTTTGACGCCGACGCCTGCGCCCCCAATTCCGGCATGGTCTTTGAGGATCCCGCAGAAAAAGCCGCCGCCACTATCAAGGCCGCCGTGGCCGAGTGCGAGTCTACCTATGGCGTTCATCCCGTGGTGATCTGCCTTTCCCATAGCGGCACCAGCGACGGCAAGGGCGAGGATTACGAATTAGCCGAGGCCGTAGACGGCATCGACGTGATCATTTCGGGTCACACCCACACCACCCTCCGTGAGCCTGTTCAGGTGAACGGCACTCTCATCGTCTCCGCCGCCGAGTACGGCCGCAATCTGGGCGTTTTGAAGCTCACCAAAATCGGAAACGACGTCACTCTCAAGAGCTACGAGCTGATCCCCATTGACGAGAATGTAGCCGAGGATGCGGCCGTGGCCGCTCTGGTAGAGGGTTACAAGACCGCCGTGGAGACGGATTACCTCTCCAAGTACGGTTACACCTTCGATCAGGTGCTGGTCAGCAATCCCTACACCTTTGATACCGTAGATCAGGTTTACGCCACCCAGCACGAGTCCACCCTCTGCAACATCTTCTCGGATGCCTACAAGCGGGCGGTGGAGCAGGTCACGGGCAAGAAGGTGGACGTGGCCATCACCGCCTCCGGCGTCATTCGCGGCAGTCTCCCCGTAGGTAACGTCACCGTCTCCGACGTGTTCAACGCCGCCTCCTTGGGCGTTGGCACGGAGGGTGAGCTGGTCGCCATCTACGTGACGGGCAAGGATCTGAAGAACGCCATTGAGCTGGACGCATCGGTTCAGCCTCTCATGAAATCCGCCCAGCTCTTCATGTCGGGCGTGGAATATTCCTTCAACCAGAACCGCATGATCTTCAACAAGGTGGACTACGCCATGCTGCAGAATCCCGACGGCACTCTGTCCCCCATTGAGGATGACAAGCTCTACCATATCGTAGCGGGCATGTACATGGGACAGATGCTGGGCTCTGTGGAGGAGACCTCCATGGGTATCCTCTCCATCACCCCCCGCGACGAAAACGGCAACCCCATCGCCACCGCCGATCTGGTCAACTACGTGGTCAAGGACGAGAACGGCAATCCCCTCAAGGAGTGGTACGCCATCGCCGACTATCTGGACGATATGGGCGACACCCTGGACAGTCGCTACGCCAAGACCGACGGCCGCAAGATGGTCTACAAGAGTCTGAACCCCGTAAAGCTCCTTCGCAACGCCAACATCTTCACCTACATCGTTCTGGTACTGATCCTCGGTATTATCACCGCCGTGGTGTTTATCACCCGAGCCATTGTCCGCAAGCAGAGACGCAAGAGAGCCGCCAAGGCGTGATGCTTCTCTTCCGATAAAAGAACACACAAAAAGGCCGAAAACACAAGGTTTTCGGCCTTTTTGTTATGATCCAAGGTTTTCGACAGGCTCACAACCCCATGCGGGAATGCCCCGCTCCGTCAACGCCGCCAAAGCCTTTTGCGCCGAGCCGTCCCCCTTGGGAAAGACGCCGAAGACAGACGGGCCGCTACCACTCATCATAGCGGTGATCGCCCCCGAAGCGAGCAGAGTCTCCTTGATACCCCTTGCCACGGGGCGCTCGGGTAGTACCACCGTTTCAAAGAGGTTGAAGGTGGACTCGCACAGGGCGGTAAGATCACCCTGCCGCAAGGCGGACAGGAGGGTAGACAGCTCCTCGGCATGAGGGGTATAGGCCGCGGGATCAAAATTTCCGCAAAGGGCATCTAACGCCTTGTATGCGGCAGGAGTAGAGACCCCTTCCCCTCCGCAGGCCACCACCAGCTCGCAGGGGGGCATAGGGGTGATGGAGGTCATGATCTCCCCGACACCCTCGGTGATCTGCGCTCCTCCCTTGATGCAGAAGGGCACGTCAGCCCCCAGCTTAAGCCCCACCTCGCAGAGAGCTTCGGTGGTCAAAGGGTTTCCGTACAGGTGGTTCAATCCCGTCAGCACAGCGGCGGCGTTGGTGCTTCCCCCCGCCATACCTGCGGCGGCCGGGATGTGTTTCTCAATGTGGATGGACAGGCTCTTGCATCCCCTACCCGTGGCGGCGAAGAAGGCCTCGGCGGCTCGCCAGGCCAAATTCCGTCCATCAGCGGGAATATCGGGGCTCGTGCAGGTCAGAGTTATACTCTCCGCTCCCGCAGAGGCATGATCCACGGGTTCGGTGATCTCCAAGGTAACGGTATCGCACAGAGAGATCGTCTGCATCACGCCCGCAATGGTGTGGTAGCCGTCGGGTCGACGACCCGTGACGTCCAGAAACAGATTGATCTTAGCTGGGGCGGTAATCGTGATCCTCATGGCGACCTCCTTTGGTTTGATGGTTCTATTATAGCACAGATCAAAGGAAATTGCAAGGGGGACAAATTGCTGTTTATCGGGGAGATTAATATATGTACTTTTCTCTCCCTGTCGAGAGAAAAGTACAAAATCCCATCTCCCCGATAAACTCAAATTTGAAAAGGGGCTACAGAAGGTAGCCCCTTTTCAAATATTAGTCCCCAATAGTCAAGCGGATATCGCCACTGGTGGTCTTGACCTCGCATAGACCGCCCTCTGTGGATCTGGGTACATCCACAGAGCCCGAGGTGGTATCGGTGTAGAAGACCTTAGGCGTACGGAGAGAACCCGTGACGGATCCGCTGGTTGTCTTGAGGGACAGGGTAGCGGCGTCGGCACGGGTCAGGCAAATATCGCCGCTTCCAGTCTTGGCCGAGACTTGCCCCGTAGCCACCGTATCGGTCAACTCAATGCAACCGGTGGTCGTTTGGGCATCCAAGCTGTCGCAGGTAATACGGGTCAGGCTGATGTCTCCCGTGGTGGTTTCAGCGGTGATCTGCCCTGTCATGGCGGAATCCGCCAGCTTGATATCACCAGTTCCCACATGGACCTTCAAGCTACTGCCGGTGACACGGGTCAGGCTGATGTCTCCCGTGGTGGTTTCAGCGGTGATCCCCTCGGTCACAGTCACGTTCTCAAGAGAAATATCCCCGGTTGTTGCCTTAGCGGAAAGGCTTTCGGAACCTCCCTGCCACTCAATATCTCCCGTGGTGACGGTCAGGCTCACGTCCCCCGAAATGATCATTCGGCTCTCCGTCTCAATATCCCCGCTGGTGGTCTTGGCAGTCAGGGATTGGTAGGCCTTGGCAGGCAGGTAGATAGTCACAGATGCATCCTCGGCGCCACCGAACAGACTGAAGGGCCGTTTATACCAAGGCTCTTTCACCTCGGCAGAAACCGTCAAGGTAGCGTCAATGACCCCAACGGTATAATCCATCCGCCCGTCATCCTTGGTAACCACACGGCACGTACCGCCCTCGGAGAGGACGAAGGTCACGTCGGCAGAAACGGTGTCCACGCGGATATGCTGAAAATCCTCGGTGACGGCATAATCCTTGCTTTCAATATTGGCTTTCATGAAATAATGTCCTCCCATGGCGTGTCCCACGGCGATGCAGGCCAGTCCCGCCAGAATGCAGGCGCCCGCCACGATCAAACTGATCCACACAGATTTTTTCATGTTCACTTCCCCTCCTTTCGGACGAAGCAGGCTTTGATGCCCCGCAGGGTGAGTTTACCCAGCTTCCACACGCCCTTGGCGGTGGCATTGCAACCAAAGAACAGAAGAATGGCCAGACCGACAAGCACCAGCATCGCGCCCAAGAACAGGAGAGCCGAGGCAGGATGACCGCCCACGAACATCATTATGGCGCCCAAAAGTCCCGCAAGAGAGCCGGCGGCCAGAGACAGGTCTGCGGCGTACAGGCTGATCACCGCCGCCCACAGGGACACATACACCGAGAGCGCGACGGCGAACAGGGATATGAGAATAGGCAGCCAAATGGGGAATCCCACGATGAGCAGGGCGATCTCAATACCCGTCATGCGGCGTCTTTTCTTCATCTTAGCCTTAACAAGCTTAGTCAAGGGCATATCCATGAGGATCTCCTCAGCGATAGCCTCCACCGATCCCAAAGAAGCCACGGCCTCGGTCTCGGTCATGCCTCCCTCGATGAGATCGTCCAGTATTTCAGAATAGTAATCCAGAGAGGCTCTCTGATCGGCGTCGGGAAGTCCCTCCAGCCGTTTTGAGAGCGCGAGCAAAAAATCCAGTTTATCCATGATTAGCAGTCTCCTCCTTCGTTACGAATGAATAAATGCTCATGATCTCCGCCCACTCGGACTTGAAGTCCTCTATGCGCTCCAGCCCCGCATCCGTAATGCGGTAGTACTTGCGCAGCCGCCCGTTATGCTCGGCGGAGCGAACCGTGAGCAGCTCCGCCGTTTCCAAACGGCGAAGAATGGGGTACAGGGTAGACTCGGATATATCCACATAGGGCTTGATGTCCTTGATGATCCGGTAGCCGTAAGAATCCTCGTTCTTGATGGCCGCCAGCACGCAGACGTCCAAAAGCCCTCGTTTGAGTTGTACGTCCATAGGGTCTCCTTTCGCAAATGGTGTTCTACGTATAATACTATACCACACATAGTATGGTTTGTCAAGAGGTTTCTGAAAAAATTTGCAGGATTTTCAAATTGGGGTTTGTGGGGCTCTACCCCACCCCCCGCAAGGCCCTTTTGAGAAAAGGGCCTTGACCCCCAAAACCTTTTAAAGCATTGTTGTTAATGGTTCTTGGGATTCTTAAACCCTTCTTGCAAGAAGGGTTTAAGTGGGAGTCGAGGGGGCGATGCCCCCGCGATAAACCCAAATTTCTTATTATAACGTACCCGTCCCTGATTATAAAGCAGCAAAAAGCACTTCTTGCGAAGTGCTTTTTGTTTTGCTTTGCTATGGTAGAAAAAATCCGTATTCCTTTCACACGGCCCAGGAAAAAGGAGCTGTCCTACGGCTCTATAAGACAGCTCCCTGAAAGGGTTTACAAGGAGTACCAAATAACCATGAAAACGATACCAACAAGCAAGAATACCAGTCCCGTGATCAAAAGGCAATGATCACCGGGCTTCCGTATGTTGCCCATCTTGCGCTCACGGTACTGTGCATAGGTCTCGTGCTTGGCTCGTCCCATGGGAACAAAGGCCAACACCACGTTTCGCATAACGAAGCCAATGCCGAGCAGGGCGCCCTCGCCGCTGACAAACTGAACACCGGCAAACAGCAGGAGCAAAACGCCCGACACCGAAAAGCCGTCCGCAAGGATCTGAAGATTGATTTGCGGGTCGTCAGTAAAGAAGCCGTTAATGGCAAACACGGCAACCGCAATGCCAATCGCAACGCAAAGGCACACGAGATATTTGACAAGTCGTATCTTGTTTTCCTGTTTCACTATATTTGATCCGTCCGTTTTGTTTATTTGAGCATCTCTCTGTACTTGGCTTCCTCAGCGTCGTTGCAATGCACGAAATGTCCGGGAGTTATCTCACGGAAGGAGGGGGCATCCACCGAGTAATCATGCGCCGCAATGGGGTTGTAATGGATTCTGGTGCGCTGCTTCTCGTATACGGGATCGGGAAGAGGAATCGCAGAGAGGAGAGACTGGGTGTAGGGATGGAGAGGATTCTTGAACAGCTCGTCCGAGTCAGCCAGCTCAACCATCTTACCGAAATACATAACGCCGATTCGGTCCGAGAAGTACTTAACCACCGACAGGTCGTGGGCGATAAAGAGGATGGTCAATCCCATCTTCTCTCGGAGATCGTTCAAAAGGTTGATCACCTGCGCCTGAATGGATACGTCCAGAGCCGAGATAGGCTCGTCGGCAATGATCATCTGAGGCTGCATGATGACGGCTCTCGCGATGCCGATACGCTGACGCTGACCGCCCGAGAACTCATGGGGGTAGCGATCCGCGTGCTCGCGAACCAAACCAACGGTCTCAAGGATCTCGCAGACCTTCTCATTGATATACTCCTTATCGGTAATACCGTTGATCACGAGACCCTCGGCGATGATATCACGCACCGTCATACGGGGGTCAAGGGATGCGATGGGATCCTGGAAGATCATCTGGATCTGGGTGATCAGCTTGCTTCTCTTGGCCACACGGCATCTGTTGCGGTATTCCTTCTTCAGAGCGGCAAGCTTCTCCTCATCTCCCTCGGCGGCCGCAAACTTCTCTGCGTACTCCACCTCCAAGGCAGCCAGCAGGGATGCGGCGTACTGCCTGTCTACTTCCCTGCTATCCTGCTTGGCATCGCGGATCAAGGCTCTGTTCTCATCGACGATACGCCCCAGCTCCTCATTGATGCGCTGGATCTCAGACTGGATCTCGGCCTTTCTCGCCGCATCTGCGCCCTTTTCGGCTCGCAGCTCCTTGATCTTTTTGGAGGCCTCGTTGCGTGCCTTGGTAATGGCATCCTTATAGGAGCGGGTTCCTGCGCCGATGCGCTGACCCATGAAGTAGATATTACCCGAGGTAATGTTATACAGCTTGATAATGGATCGGCCGGTGGTGGTCTTACCGCAGCCCGACTCGCCTACGAGACCGAAGGCTTCTCCCCTTCTGACCTCGAAGCTGACGTCATCCACCGCCTTGAGATCCTTATGTCCCAAGCGGAAATACTGGCAAAGATGGTCTACCTTTAACAATACTTCGTTATTGTTCTCCATAATTGCCTCCTCTCTCCTTCATGCGGTTGATACGTTCGGTGATGATCTTAGGCATTTCTACCTTCGGCGCGTTAGGATGCAGCAACCAGGTTGCGGCATAGTGGGTGGGAGAAACCTCGAACATGGGGGGCTGCATCTCGTAGTCGATCTGCATGGCGTACTTGTTACGGTCCGCAAAGGCATCGCCCACGGGAGGATAGATCATGTTGGGAGGTGTACCGGGAATGGCATCCAGCTTTTCGTTGGTGTCCAGATCGGGCATGGAGGAAAGCAGAGCCCAGGTGTAGGGGTGCTGAGGGTTATAGAACACCTCTTCCGCCGTACCGTACTCCACGATCTTACCGGCATACATAACCGCAATTCGATCCGCCATGTTGGCCACAACACCCAGATCATGGGTGATGAAGATAATGGAAAGATCACGCTCGCGCTTGAGCTTGTTGATCAGCTCCAGGATCTGCGCCTGAATGGTCACATCCAGCGCCGTCGTCGGCTCGTCGCAGATCAGAATATCGGGGTTTGCGGACAGAGCGATGGCGATCACAATACGCTGACGCATACCGCCGGAGAACTCGAAGGGATACTGTCTGAAGCGCATTCTCGCCTCAAGAATACCAACCTCCTCCATCAGCTTGATGGCCTTCTCCTTAGCGATACGGGGAGTCAGCACGTAAGCCACCTGTGAAGCCTTTTCCTTCAGGAAATCAATGATCTCCAGACAACGGCTGTCGTAATTCATCTCGGCGGCCTTCTCAACGTCCGTCTGGAATCTCCTCATAACACGGGTGAGAACCGAAACAATATTGGTGATCTGATCGTCCAGATCGATAACAGACTTGGGAACGATCTTCCAATCCACCTTCTTGCCCTTGGCGATCCACGCCTCCTGCTTGGCGGTTTGCTTGGCGAAGCGAGCCTCCTCCTTGGGATTATTGACCACGTAGAAGAAATACTTCTCGACCTCTCTCTCAAGGGCGCCGCCGAAGGTATACGCCACGCTGTCCTTGATCACAGCCAAGGGATCAATGGACTCACGGACCGCCTTGTTCAGGCTCTTACAAAGGGCATAAGCCTCCTTTTCGGTAAACTGACCGGAGCGGAAGAAGGCAATTGCGCTCTCCAGTTGGGCGATGGCTTCCTTCTTGTTGCTGACAGTCTGCTCAAAGGAATACTGAACAGCCTTCTTCTCCAGCGCGATGAAAGACGTCATAAAATCGTCGGTCAGGAAGCGGTACGCCATTTCGTTTGCCTTTTCAGCAGGCATAAGGCTCAGGTCCGTTTCGGGATGCTTGTACACGTAGTAACCGATGCGGAAGAAATTGTAAGCGGGCTGAGCCAGCATCTCAGACGCAGTAGCCTTGATGGCCTTCAAAGCCTCAACGGTCTCGGGGGAGGCCTGCTTCTTAGCAGCGCCTCCGCCAACAGCTTTTTTCATAGAGTCCACAAACGAGACTCTGGCTTTTTCAGCACGCAGAGCCGCCTTCAGAGACTCCCCGTGAGCCGCCAGGGTATTTCCGTAGTCTCCTACGAAATACTTATCGTCAATGGACTTCAGCTTACGTCCGATCAGATTCAGGGTGGAAACGCCGTCCACCTTCTGATTCTTCTCTGCAAGGAAGAGGAAATCCTCCATAATGGCGATCATTTCCTCGGCGGCGGTGCGAGCGGCGTTGTAGCTGTTTTCCAGCTTATTGGCCTGAATGCTGAAATCGTCGAAGATCTTGATCTTGCGATCGACCTCTTCAGGCGTAACGCTACTGTCTCCGGTAGCGGACAGGGCCTCCTTCATCTTCTCGGACAGAACGGCAAGGGTGCTGTTGAAGGTTTCACGACCCTCCTTGCGGTTAGCCTTATTCTTAAGGAGCATGGCCTCGGTGATCTGTCTACCGATGCGCATGATGGGGTTCAGAGAGGAAAGAGGATCCTGGAAGATCATGGAGATCTTGTCGCCGCGCAGCTTGTGCATCTCCTCCTCGGGGATGCGCACCAGATCCTGACCGTCGTACAAAATCTCGCCGCCCTCGTGTATGGAGTTGACTGCGGAAATGCCCATGATGGCCTTGGAGGTAACGGATTTACCCGAACCGGATTCGCCTACGATGGCCAGAGTCTCTCCCTTATAAAGATCAAAGGAGATATTGCGCACGGCCTGAACCTTACCTGCATCCGTACGGAAGGAAACTTTCAGATTATTGACTGATAATTTAATTTCTTTACTCATACTTAATCCTCCGAGCCTCTGAGCGACGGGTTGAAGGCATCGCGCAAGCCGTTACCAAACAGGTTAAAGCTGAGCATCAGCAGAATCAGGAACACGCAGGGGAACAAGGCCACGTAGGCTCTGTACAGTTCACCCGTTTGGAATGCAACCTGTCCTGCGTTGATCAGCGTACCTACGCTGGTGGTTTTACCTGCCTCCAGATTGATGATACCCAGATAGGAAAGGCTGGTTTCCGAGTAGATCATGGAGGGAATGACCAGAGCAACGCTGGTAACGATGGTGCCAAGACCGTTGGGGAAGATGTGCTTGAACATGATGCGAGCATCACTTGCGCCAAGAGTTCTGGCCGCCAGCACGTACTCCTGATTCTTGAAGCGGTAGAACTGCATACGGGTTCTGCCCGCCATACCGATCCATCCCGTTGCAAAGAATGCAATGAACAGGATCAAGGCACTTTCATATTCCTTCCATTCGTATAGGGCATGCTCCAAAATGAAGCGGCCTATATGGAATTTGAGCAGCGTAATAATGATCATGGTGGGAACCGAGCCGAGGATCTCACAGAATCTCTCCATGGCTAGGTCAAGCGTACCGCCGAAGTAGCCCGAGATGGATCCCCAGATCACGCCCACGATGAAGTTGACAAGGGCAACGACCGACGCAAAGATAAAGGAGAATCTTGCGCCGTACGCAAGGCAGGCGAAGATATCCTTACCCGTATCGGTGGTGCCGAATATAAAGGAAGGCTCCTCGATGCCGTCCTTCAGCACCTGGGTGTGCTGATAAACGTAGTATTCATAGTATTCCACTCTGACCTCAACAGTACTGGGAAGCTGAATACCGTAAACATAGTAGTACTGCTTATCTTCCTTTACAACCTTACCGTTGGCGTCTCTGACCACGTTGCCGTTCTCGTCCATCTTGACGACAGATTCAATGATACCGTCCTCGCCCTCCAGTCTGAGGGAATCATAGGGCATGATCTGAGAATGGGTATCGCCGACCTCGTATTTCCAGTAGTTGGGAATAATATTTCCCTCTTCGTCCAGCTTAGGACGAAGGACAGACGCATTGGGATTCTCGGTCTTATAATAGATATTTGCATCGTACTTATTCTTTTCCAGCGTAGGTCTGTCCGTCACCTTGACAACGGGGTACAGCACCTGTCTGCCGGTTTCGTTCTGATATCTCTGAATATCCTCAAACTCAGATACGGGAATTTCCTTATATTTACCGAAGCCGACGCCGTAGTAGGTGTCGTAGCGGTAGGAATAATTCTTCCCGTCCTCGCTGATCTCAACGTCGCCCTTGATGACCTCTCGCCCGGTTTCCTGCATGAGCGCCAGATCCTTCAGATAGCCCACGGTATTGGTATCCTTGACTCTGCCTCCGTCCCAGAAGTTGATATCCAGGTCGTCAAAGAACTGCAGCTTGGGGGTGACGTACGCATAGGACATATCGTAGTAACGAGGGGTGAATGCGGTAAAGAAAGGAGCGATGATAGCGAAAAGCACCAGACACAGAATGACGATCGCGCCCACAATAGCGCCCTTGTTCTTGCAGAAGCGACGGAATGCGCCCTGGAAATAGCTGACGGGCTTCGTGTCGAGCTTCTTGTCATGAGAAAGGTCGTTTCTTCTTACAAATTGGAATTTGTCCGCGGGGATGTTGTATTGATCTTGATGTGTCATATTACTTCGCCCCCATTCTGATTCTCGGATCAATAATACCGTAACTAATATCAATAACAATACCTGCGGCCAGGCTGACCAAGGTATAGAAGCCGGACAAGAGCATGAACGCATCATAGTCCGTATTGGTAATCGCAGACAGGTACAAGCCACCCACGCCGTTGATTCCGAACATCTTCTCAATGATCAGCGATCCCGAAAGCACCGAGATAAACTCGGACAGGATGGACGGGAAGATAACGACCATGGAATTACGCATGGCGTGACGGAAAATCGCCTGTCTCTTGGTCAGACCCTTGGTTCTTGCCAGCAGCATGAACTCGCCGGTCAGCACCTCGGACAGCTCCGCGCGGGTATAGCGGGCATAGCCGGCGATGGAGCCGAGACAGAGCGCAAATACCGCAGGCAGCATGGATCTGATAACAGGCCACGTGAAATAAGCGTCACTGGTTTCCATACCCAACGGGAACCAATTCAGTCTGAAGCAGAACACGTACTGAATGACGATCGCCAAGACGATAGACGGCAGAGAGATCAGCAAAATGATAAAGATATTGATCAGCTGATCCTGCCACTTATTCTTTTTGAGCGCAGCCAAAATACCCAAGCCGAGACCGATGGGCACACCGATCAGCGTGGAGTAAATGTTGATCAGAATTGTCGGGGGGAGCTTGGGGATGAACACCTCAGTCCACAGATCCTTAGTGGCATAGCCGGGCAGGGTGGTGGCAATGCCGAAGTCGCCGTCCAGAATGATTCTCTTCAGATAGTTGCCATACTGGATCAAAACCGGCACTCTGTCATACTCCCAGACACCGTTGGCACCCTCTCTGATGTTGGTGATCCATCCTCTGCCCTCCAGCACGCGGTACGCAATCTCGGGGTCCATACCCGGAAGCACGTTAGCCGGAATGGGGAGCATCTTGATGAGCACGAAGCACATCGTGAAGATGATGAAGAACGTGAGCAGCATAAGGCCCAAGCGCTTCATCACATATTTAAACATATACATAGGTTTTTCTCCTCTGTTTTTGTTGCTTTCCAATTCATAACCGTCGGACCTTCAAAAAACGCAACAAGGTCCTGTGCGCATCCCAATCGCGCACATCATAGCCGACCTCTCAATCTTCACACCCGATCGGCCTTCCGTCTCTTTCGTCAGATAAGATTCGATCTGTTCCCGCTTTGCGGAATCGTATGTACATAAACTGTCCCTATATATTTCAAAAGGATCCAATTTTAAAATGGCAAATCAACGTTTTATGGAGCACGGGTCTTTTTATAAAAAACCTTATAAACGAGCAAACCAGCGGTGGGCACAAGGCCCACCGCCGTTTGCATAATTACAAAATCTTAGTAAATTCGCAACCGAAAATTACTCGGACTTCTTGTACTCGTTGGAAAGATCGTTACCGTTAGCAGCAACGTAAGCAGTCCACTCAGCGTCGGTGTAGTTGACCTCCATGTAACGGATGCCACCGAAGCCCATGAAGGTGTGCTCATCCTCAGAGAAGTAGGAGAACTTAGCGCCCAGGAAGGATCCGCCGCCGTCAGCGATCAGCATAACGGAACGGGACTCCTTGATGGTAACCTCCTCCAGTGCGGAGAGGATCACCAGTCTGGCCTCTGCGGGAGCAAAGCCCTCGCCCCAGTTGTAGGTCTTGGGCTGCTTCTCGGTCTCGGCCAGACCGTTCAGGCAGAAGTACCAGTTCTGGATGCTCATGGTGATGGTCTCACCGGCACCGGCATAGTCACCGGCGGGCATGGTGAGGGTCATGGGAATAGAAGCGGTATCCCAGTACATGTGGTAGTTCAGGTCGTCATCGGGGTTGACGAATGCGCCGATGATGTCGAAGGGATTGAAGGCGTTACCGGAGAAGCCGTAGCCGAAGCCGATCTGAGTCTGACCGGTACGGAAAGCCTCTGCCCATGCATCGCCTGCGGATGCATCGAACACGACGTCGATCTTGTCCGCAAGAGCGGTACCCTCGGTCAGACCGTCCAGCAGCTTCTGCAGGTAGTCAGCGCGGAATCTCTGCTTGGCGGTATCTGCGGAGGAACCGTAGACCAGAGTGATGTTCTTGGTGGAGTCGTAACCGTACTTCTCGGGATCAGCCAGCAGGATGTCAATAGCCTCCTGCATCTTCTGCTTAGCCAGCTCGGGGTTGTAACCGGTCAGAGCGGCATAAGCATCGTCGGTGGACAGACCGGTCAGAGCGCCGCTGGACCACTTGCCGTCAGCACCCTGCTCGAAGCCGTAAGCGCGGAGGATACCCTCCTTAGCGATGGTGGTGTTACGGTACTGACCGCCATCAGCCAGATCGGGAGAGTTCTCGATGTCGTAGTAGTAAGCCACGTTGATCAGACCGAAGCAAGGAACGGCAGAGCCGGGCCAGATCTTCTCAACCACGTCACTTCTGTTCAGACCCAGGTTGAATGCATGACGGAACTCCTGGATAGCCAGAATACCGTTGTTGTTAGCGCTGTTCTTCAGAACCTCGAGGTTGGAGTACAGCTGCATACCGAAGGTACCGGTAGAGGTAGAGGTGAAGTACACGTACTTGGAGTCGAGGTACTCGCCAACGTTCTCAGTCTGGAGAGTAGCGTCATCGTAGGTACCGTTCAGGAAGCCCAGCCACTTGGGAGCGAACTCCTCAACGGCGCGGCAGTTGATAGCGGTGATGTTGTACTGGTTCTTGTACTGCTCCAGATTCCAACCGTACCAGTTGTCGTTCTTGACGAGCTTGTAGTGAGAGCCGGCCTCGAACTCAGCCAGCTTGTAGGGGCCCCAAGAAGCGGTGGTAGCGAGAGAGGAGTTGTAGTTAGAGGTCCAGAGGGTTGCGCCGTTAGCGGGAGCGATCTTGCAGGACTCGTACAGATCCTTCTTAACGACGGGCAGGCTGGAGAAGTAGTAGGGAGCCCAAACGGACAGGCTGCCGTCTTCCTTCAGGAAGGAGTAAGCCTTGTCAAGGCACAGAACGATGGCGTTCTCACCCTCAACGGCGTAGATACCAACATCCTCCCACTTCACGTCGCGGTTGGTGTTCACGACATAGATAGCCATCATGCTGGCGTAGCCGCCGCCCACCTCGAACTTGGGAGCGTAGTCGGGCATGCCCATGTAGGTGTCATAGACGCCCTTACCGGAGGTGGGATCATCACCAGCCTCGTTGTTGTACTCGGTGGTATCCGTAATAGCCAGCCACTGGGGGCATGCCTCGCCGGTTGCGGACTTGTAGCCCTCTGCGCCCCATGCGGCCCACACATCGATGTAAACAGTCTCGCCTGCATCGATAGCCGCCTGATTGGATGCGTACTTGCTACCAACGGTCTCATAGGTACCTTCCTGGTTCTGGAAGAAGTATACCTTGGAGTTCTTGATCATCAGGGTATCGTAATAGGTGTTGGCGCGGAAGTTCATGAAGGCAGGATCCAGCAGCTGCTTCATGGAGTACTCGAAGTCAGCGGCGGTGATGGCGGTGCCATCGTCCCACTTCAGGTCATCACGAAGGGTGATCTTCCAAGCATAGCCGCCCTCGGCCTTCTGCTCGGCGGTGTAACCCCACTTGGCGTCCACGGTCTTGGTTACGTCCTCCAGCTTGGTAGCTGCGGAGTAGTTGGTGGTATAAGCACCGGGAACGATGCCTTCCTTATTGATAGAGCCGTCTGCGTTGTACTTCTTGTCATCGACGAACTTGTAGTCGTACTCGAAGAAAGAAGAACCAATGTAACTCATGATCTGAGTATCATTGTTGTCGGCGTAGGTGAACTCGTTCCAGTTGCTGGGCATAACCGCGGTAGTGGTATTGTACTCTGCCTGCTTGAAGGTTGCGGGAACCACCTCGGGCTCCTTAGGACCGCAAGCAGCGAACACACCGACGACCATGATCAGGCACAGAGCCAGAGCCAGCACGGATGTGAGCTTCTTGTTCATGATGTTTTCCTCCATTATAAAATGAAATGTTTTCTCATTACCCGCAAGACGCTTTTCTTTGCAATTTGGAATGCCAGAACCTGCATAATCGCATAAAAAGGCCTCGCGTGTATATGGATATAACAATTGTATCACAAACAACCCAATTTGTCAACCTTTTTTGCCAATTATTTTTTCCCGCGTAATCGCATATATGCAGTATGCACGAAAATCCGTATTGCTTACGACCCGAGGCAGAGCATCCTGAGCGCAATCCGGCAACTGTCAGGAACCACGCCGGCCACTCTCGGAAAGAGCATCCTGACGAAAAAAGAAGCACTTCTTGCAGAGTGCTTCCCTTTTTGAGGAGTGTTGATAAAAAGGTCACTACAAAAAAATTTCAACCCCAAATAACATCGTCCTTCCGAGTTTATGATAGCATGCAACCAACTCAATCAGGAAAAGGTGTAATGGTGAAACGGCGTCATCTCGCCGCTTTTCACCTGCCGAATAAAATCATGCTCGTCAAGAATGGGTGTATCGGATTCCATACCGCCAAATACGGTATGCAATGCGGCGGCGTGATTGTCAGAGCCGGCAAACGGAATCAGGCCGTAGTGTTTGGCGTAATACTCCGCCATGGTGTTTTGATGATCCCTATTGCCGGCGTTATAGATCTCCACGGCATGCACGTGACGGGGGAACAGTCGGATGTGATCAATATAGCCGGCCTCTCGGAAGGGGTGTGCCTGAACGATAAACGCCCCCTCCTGTGCCATAAGGGTCAGCATGTCTGATTTTTTCATATCCTCAATTTCGGGATGCTTCAAAAACCACGCTTTATCAAGGCCGTAAATGAGAAAATCCGTTCCCTCATAGGAGCTTTCCACGCCGAGGAACACAGAAATCCCAATTTCCCTCCCCAATTCAACTCCCTTTTCATAATCAGAGAAGTAGAATTCGATCCTCTTTCCATAGGGATCGGATCTGTCGCAATTTATATTTCCGTCAATAAAGTGATTGGTCATAAAAACCCCCGCATATCCCAGCTTTTTGTAATATTCAAGGGACTCCTTCACGCCTGCCGCCGCGCATCGGCTCACGGGGGAGGTGTGTAAATGGGTCTCGTACAGATAGGGTTTCATAGGGGTACCGCCTTTCGGTTTGTTGGGATTAGTATAGCACAAAAGGGGAGGTTTGTCAATCCGTTTGCGGCGTAGCCGCAACATCATTGGACGCAGTTTGCTTGCAAACTGTGACCACATCGTTTGTGCGAAGCACAACTTCATTTGCGACTTGTCGCAACATCGTTTTGTGTCCGCTTACGGCGGAATGATGTTGTGCCGCAGTTCGCTTTGTGAACTGTGCGGACACAAATGAAAAAATCCTGAAAGCTGTTGCTTTCAGGATTTTTTGAGGCGTGTTGACAAAAAAGATGCCATTTAGAATTTTTCACTTCTATGTCTTTCGGAAAGAAAATGCGGCTGCTCATCATTATCCGGATATAAATACTCACTGAACGCTTGTGGACCGATCTCCATCAACTTTGCAAGATCGTTTTTGTTGAGCAAAACGACCTGAAGGCAGGCAATGGTTTTTAGCAGACCTATTTTGCAGCGCAATATTTCAACAGTTTCAATGATTTGCGGAAATTCAATAAATGCTGCGACCATTTCATCGTCAGAATCATCGTTCTGCCATTCAAAGCTATGTCCGTAGGTAATGTGACATTGATTGTCATGAGCAAATGAGGCAATCATTACTAATTTATTAAAATACCAACTTGCAATCTCTTGATTTTCCAAATTTTCATCAGCGTGAACAAACATAATGTATTCATTATGTTGAGAAACTGTATTGGAGGCGGGCGGCATTTTATAATCGCTTGCTCCCATAGTCACAAGCTTCCAAAAAGGGTATTTCTCGTTTGGCTTATACAAAAGAACATCAACGTGAAATCCGTTGTCAACAATAGGATGTATAACCATAGAATCGGTTTGCTCGAAATATTTGTCAAAATGTTTAATGATTTTGTTCATTTTCTCTATTTTCATAATGACACCGCCTTTCTGGGTTTATTATAGCACACTTTGGGACGGATTGCAAGAGGTTGGATAAAATCCGTTTGCGCGAAGCGCAACATCATTGGGCGCAAGCCCACATCATTGCGAAGCATATCATTTGCCGCAGGCAACATCGTTCATTTGTGTCCGCAAGCGGACAATGATGTTGAGCTAAAGCTCAAATGATGTTGCGTGCAAGCACGCAAATGATGTTAGTGTCCACGAGTTCGCTTTGCGAACTCCGGACACAAATGAAAAAATCCATCGCGATTGCGATGGATTTTTTGGAGGCGCCACCCGGATTCGGACCGGGGATAAGGGTTTTGCAGACCCGTGCCTTACCACTTGGCCATGGCGCCTTATTCTATATGTAACAAATGCGGATGCAAATGATATTCGCATCCGCATTGTTCTGGAGCGGATTACGGGGCTCGAACCCGCCACCTTCGCCTTGGCAAGGCGACGCTCTACCAAATGAGCTAAATCCGCATAGAAGCGACCGATTGATTTCGACCTCTTCAAAATGGTGCCTCCGGTCGGAATCGAACCAACGACACTGTGATTTTCAGTCACATGCTCTACCAACTGAGCTACAGAGGCAAACACTCAAGACTGAGGTTCTTCTTTTCAGAAGTGGCGACCCGAAGGGGACTCGAACCCCTGACCTCTAGCGTGACAGGCTAGCGTTCTAACCAACTGAACTACCGGGCCGTAGGAATGGTGGGAACAACAGGGCTCGAACCTGTGACCCTCTGCTTGTAAGGCAGATGCTCTCCCAGCTGAGCTATGCTCCCGAGTG
>JAFXJW010000063.1 GCA_017532045.1 Clostridia bacterium
TTCGCGGGGATGTGAGATGAGTTTCCTCGTTCTTCTCCGCGTTTTGGGCGTGTTCCGCGCGGACGGCGCTCCGCCGTTCGTGCGGGCCATCGGGTATCCTCGACCTTCCGCGCATTCAGACTCCTTCGCCCCGACCTGGGCGAAGGAGTCGCGCGCACAGGTGGTGGGTTCCGTAAGGGAGGCACCACGGGGGCCTCCCTTGCGTGGCGCTCTTTTGGTACTTTTCTCTCGACAGGGAGAGAAAAGTACGTATATCAATCTCCCCGATAAACCCAAATTTACAGAAAGGAGAAACACATGACCGATCTTTGGAATATGCTCAAGGCTGAAGCCGACAAAGGCCGTCCCATCCTGCTTTACGGTATGGGAAACGGTGCGGACAAGATCCTCACCGTATGCTCGGCATACGGCATCCCTGTGGCGGATTTTTTTGCCAGCGACGGATTCGTGCGAGGGCATAGCTTCCACGGCAGGGTGGTGCTGTCCTTTGCAGAGGCCAGAAAGAAGTACGGCGAGGAGAACATGATTGTCCTTTTGTCCTTTGCCTCCTCCCGCCCCGAGGTGCTGGAGGCCATTGAGCGGGTGGCTAACATCTGCGAGATCTACATCCCCGACGTGCCCGTGTGCGGTACCGAGCTTTTCAATACGGAGTTCTACGAGTCTCACAAGGAGGAGATCACCACCGCCCGCAATTTGTTTGCGGACGAGGAGTCCCGCCGTGTCTACGACGGCATCATTGAGTACAAGCTCACGGGACGCATGGATATCCTCCGCGCCACCGAATCTTCCCCCGCCGAGGCCTACCGAAGCATCCTCCACGCCGAGGCCTTCCGCATCGCCGCCGATCTGGGCGCCTACAACGGGGACAGCATCCGTGACCTGCGGCTATACGCCCCCCACCTGCAAACCGTCATCGCCCTTGAGCCCGACCGCCGCAACTTCCGCAAGCTGGGCGAATACGCCACGGCTCTGCGGGAAGCGGGAGACACCCTCGACCTACACCCTATTCAAGCGGGGGCATGGAGTCACACCGCCATGCTCACCTTTCAGGCCAGTGGCAACCGTAACGCAGGCATCGCCGACACCCCCGCCGAGGCCCGAGGTCACATCCTTCCCTCCACCAACCACAACCCCTACTTCGGCAAGACCGCAGAGGTGCCCGTCACCGCTCTCGACACAGTCTGTGCGGATGTTTTACCGGGCGGTACACACTTGGACTATATCAAATATGACGTGGAGGGCGCAGAAGCCGAGGCACTGATAGGTTCTCGCCGCATCATTGAGCGACACACCCCCGCCCTTCTGGTGTCGGCCTACCACCGCTCCGCCGATCTTTTCCGCCTCCCCCTCCTGGTACACGAGTTGAATCCCCGCTACAAGCTCTACCTCCGCCGCATGGCAGGCGTGCCTGCCTGGGACATCAACCTGTACGCGGTAACGCAGTAAGCCTATCGCAACAAAAAAACTACCGAATCCGTTGGCTTCGGTAGTTTTTTCTTTCATTTCTGATTGACCGTCATACTCACCCCATCGGTGGCGAAGGCGATGTCCCCGTTGCAGGTAAATTTAGCGGGAGCGCCGGAGGCACGAATGGCGGTAATGAGAGAGGACTCCGCCAAGGATTCATCCCTGACGTGAACCATACAGTACCGCAGCCCCGTATTCCCACGGAGCAAATTCCCCAGCGCCTTGTCGTAGCCTCCGTGGTGGGGGATCTTGATCACGTCGTAGGACATCCCCATACCGACGACCTCCATAAACTCGACAATACGATCCTGCTCGGCATCCCCTGCCAGGAGGATGGAAACATCCCCAAAATAGACCGAGGTAATAAGGGAGTAGTTATTCTCCTCCAGCGCATGGGAATCGTCCGAGCCCAAGGTCGCACCGGCCTCGTAGAGTCCCGTAGGATTGATCCACAGGCTTCCATAGGAAAGATCAATGCGAACGTCCTCGGTGGGACGGTAAACCGCCACCTCGGGCAGCCCCTCAAGCACCGTCATCATGCGGCGGTACAGGGAGGAATCCCGCACGTAATCCGGCATATACACATTCCTTACGGTGTAGCTTTGCAGGATCTGGGCGGCGGCGCCGATGTGATCGTTGTCGTAGTGGGAGATGATAAAGTAGTCAATGGTGGAAATGCCGTATTCCGTCAGCTTGCGGCTGATGGCGGGGTAGTCGTCGGCCTCTCCCGCATCCACCAAAATCACGGTTTCATCCATGCGAATGAGGGTGGCATCAGAATCCCCCGTATTGAGGAAGTCCGCCCGCAGAACGCGGGGGGCATTCTCGAAGGGATCGGGATTGGGAATCTCGATCACGCTGCCCGTAGGCGTTTCGGTAGGGGCATTGTTCCCCGTTCCCTCGTCAAGAACCAAGGTTCCCTGCGTTGGATCATAGATCTGATCCGAGCAGCCCACGAACCCCCACAGGCACAGAACCAGGAGCGCTATGACAGGCAGGCTCACGCCGCCCGATCGGGCTACACGGGAAATATTTCCATTCATGGGGCACCCCTCCTTACTTTACTGTCTCCAGTATAGCACGAAAATGTGGCGTACATACGCACAAATCGTGAATTTTTGATACAGGGGACGGATCAGTCCTCTCGCAAGGCCCTACGCAGAGCAGCCTTGACGGTATCCCCATCATACCCCAGACGCATCATGGCCGCCATAAGCTTTTGGAGTTCTCTCCGCTCCGCAGGAATCTCACGGTATTTCTTTCGGATAGCCGAGGCGCAATTCTCCTCCCAATCCACGTCGGAAAGTTGGGTCATAGCCTCCTCCACCGCCTCTCGGGTAAACCCGTGGGCGAAGAGATCCTCCTCGATACGGCGCTCCCCCCAGCCCTTGCTCATCCCTTGACGAGCACGGAGTGTGGCAGCGCTCTCCTCTCGGATGTAGCCCCGCTCCACAAGATAGGCCACGGCACGGGAGGCGATCTCCCGATCCACCCCCTTGCCCATGAGCTTGGAGGAAAGGCGACGGGCGGAATGGTCTCCGTAGCCCAGCATGGCCATGCCTCGGCGAATGGCTCCGCAGAGCCGTCCCGCATCCAATATGGCATCCGCCACCTCGGTGGAAATCTCCCCCGCCCGAACGCCCAGCTCTGCGTATTGCTCCACCAGCAGATGAAGACTGATCCGCTGAGGCTTCCCTCCTGCGGAGGTCGGCAGAGCCATCACCACCGCCACGGTCTCTCCCTCCCCCAAGGGGGTCACGGACAGGACGGTACAGGCGTCAGAAAGCGGCTCAAGAGCAGGGGCAGACCCTCGGTAAGGTTGGGGAGAAGGTTTGCTTTTCCGCGGTTGCTCAGATGCTTCCCGGCGGGGGAGTTCCCTGCGTGGCGTATCTCGACGGGACGTCTGCCCCTGCCCCTCAACCATTTCCACCAGACGACGCGCCTTCAGGGGGCGAGGCTCTGCCTCCCCCCCGTCAGGTTCATCTGCATAAAAATCCTTCGGCTCGGCGTAACCACGGATCGCCATTACTCGTCATCTTCCAGAGACCCCAAGGTGCGGATCTCAAAATCGTCGTCGTCATCGTCATCCAACTCGAACTCGCCTGCGGCCAGAAGGTCGTTCTCGGTGGAGGCTGCGCGCACCTTCTCCTCCAGCTCGGCCATGAAGGCGGGATCAGCCTCCACCAGCTTGCGGACGGTATCCTTACCCTGCCCCAGTCGCTCCCCGTTGTAGGAGAACCAAGAGCCGCTCTTTTTGATAATGTCCAGATTGATGGCGAAATCCAGAATCTCGCTGGCACGGGAAATACCCACGCCGTAAATGATATCAAACTCGGCCACCTTGAAGGGAGGGGCCACCTTATTCTTTACGATCTTGCAACGGACGTGGTTACCGTAGATCTCGTTGCCCTGCTTGAGCTGCTCGGTACGGCGCACGTCGATGCGGACGGAGGAGTAGAACTTCAGGGCACGACCGCCGGGGGTGGTCTCGGGATTGCCGTACATCACGCCCACCTTCTCACGGAGCTGGTTGATGAAGATGACCACGGCCTGGCTCTTGGAAATGACGGCAGAGAGCTTACGCATGGCCTGGGACATGAGGCGAGCCTGCATACCCACGGTAGCGGCGCCCATGTCGCCCTCGATCTCCTGACGGGGCACCAAAGCGGCCACGGAGTCCACCACGACCACGTCCACAGCGCCCGAACGCACCAGAGACTCGCAGATGGACAGAGCGTCCTCACCGCAGTCGGGCTGGGACACCAGAAGGTTATCGATATCCACGCCCAGCGCCTTGGCGTACACGGGGTCAAGGGCATGCTCGGCGTCGATGAAGGCGGCCTCGCCCCCTGCCTTCTGCACCTCGGCGGCGATGTGGAGCGCCACGGTGGTCTTACCCGAGGACTCAGGGCCAAAGATCTCCACGATACGGCCACGGGGAACACCGCCGATACCCAGCGCCATGTCCAAAGACAGAGAGCCCGTATGGATGGCCTGCACCGCCATGCGGGAGTTATCCCCCAGCTTCATGATAGAGCCCTCGCCGAAGTCCTTCTCGATCTGCTTCATGGCAGTCTTGAGAGCCTTGCGCTTCTCCTCACGGTCTGCATCAAAGGTGACCAGGGGGGTAATGGGTTTCTTGGATTTGGTTGCCATAGTGATTTCCTCCATAGGCCGCAGGGCGGCGTTCTTTCATTGGCATCATTATACACCATTCCAAAGGATTTGTCAATAGGTTTTTGCATATTATTTTCCGAAATCGGAAATTTATTTTTGACTTTTTGAATCTATGCGGCCTTTATTTTCCGTTTCAAGTCAAATTCGCATCAAAAACGGGCCGAGAGCCTTCACTCCCGACCCGTTTTTCGGAAATCGGATTCCGTTTTTGACCGTCACCCCGATCCCGTGGGACTTACCCGATGAAATCCGCCATCTCGGCAAGTCTTGCGCTACCCGTAGCCGCCACCACGTTGTTGAGGAAGATCACGTCGTCGATCCCCTTGGCGTCCACCAGCTCGGTCAGGGTGCCGTCGTAGTAGCGGTAATCCACCACGTACACGTACTCATAGCTGTCCACCAGGAAAGGAGCAAAGGCGTTACCGAAGGACTCCTTGACAAGGAGTACGGTGGTTCCCTTGCGGTCTGCAGAAATATTTTCATTGTGAATCTCAATCAAGGGATGATCGCCCATAAGGAAGCAGTTGTACTTAGAGGCCGCTGCCGTGTAGAAGGTATCAGTGTCACGTCGCACCACGCCGCCACGGTAACGGGTACGGTCGCTGCCGTTTACATCGTAGATGTATTCATCATTCGTCCCCTTGGGGATATAAGCCTCCACGGCATCGGGGTTATTCCCCATGGTCGAGGGCTGACCCGTCTTACTGTACAGCGTGCCGAGGAAGCCGTCAAAGGTCAGCTTCTCATAGGAGGACAGGGGCGTGGGGGTGATCCCCGCCTTTTGGCAAAAGGCCTCGTAGGCATAGTAGGCGCCCGTGGCCGTCCAATGGTGGTCGGTACGGAAGTAAATGTACTCCTCCCGATGCGCCATCAGAGCGGTATACACGTCCACGGTACGAACGTCGTCGTTCATGCTCGAATACATGTAGGGGATAACCTTCCCCGCATCGGGCAGGGACATGGAATCCTGCACGTCTGCGCCCAAAGCGATACTATAATGCAGGGGGACGATGAGATCGTAGACCGTGGCCTTTCCCGAAAGGGTCTCGGCAGCCTGATTCATAAGGGAGGCATAGGTCTGGGCGCCCGACTGGGAGAAGGAATACAGCTCGTAGGCGGTGTCTCCCGACAGGTAGTACCCACCCACCTTTTCACCCTCCTGACCGCCGTTTACGGGGCGATCTACGGGAACGTTAGGGGTCATAGGGCCGTCGGGGACGGCGTCTCCCAGATCCCCCTGCTGGAGCTGCTCACCACGGAGACCGAACAGGGACTGTACCCCGTGGTAGGTCTTGATGAGCCCCTCACGGCCGGGGAAGGTGTCGGCGTACCACAGGGACACCTGCTCGGTGAATTCCCCCGACAGGAAGGACGCCACCGTAAAGGCGGGGAATTTGGTCAGCTCCCGTTTCTCGGTTTCGGATTCCGCAGGGCGGAGAAACCAGCACAGTCCCAGGATGAAGCCAATGCACAGCACCGCCACGGGAATCAAAATCCCCAAAGCCTTGGCCTTGTCGGAAACTGGAGGGCGGGAGGGTTTGTTATTCGTATCATTCATAGGCTTTTTACCTCATATAAAATGCAAATTTGGGTTTATCGGGCTGCGCCCGAAATGCAAAATGCAAAATGCAAA
>JAFXJW010000064.1 GCA_017532045.1 Clostridia bacterium
AAAATGCAAAATGCAAAATCAAAGAGCGGATCGTGTTGAGCTTTTGGACGTTGCTATGGAGCATTGCAAATTGCGATTTTGTATCCCGCACATCCGTTTGGTTAGATGTTAAAAAATTATATTTCATGAATAGGAGAAATACGTTATGAAGGCAAATATCCCCAAGGGTATGGGGGGCGGCCCCCAGAATATGCAGGCTATGCTTCGTCAGGCACAGAAGATGCAGGAGGACATGGCCGCCAAGCAGGAGGAGCTGGACGCCCGTGAGTATGAGATCAAGGCTGGCGGTGGCGTCGTCACCGTGAAGATCAACGGCAAGAAGGAGATCCTTTCCATTGACATCGCACCCGAGCTGGTGGATCCCGACGATATCGAGACCCTGTCCGATATTCTGGTGGCAGGCGTGAACGAGGCCATCAAGCGGGTGGAGGATACCAACTCCCGTGAGATGGAGAAGATCACGGGTAGCATGGCTATGCCTTCTTTGTTCTGATATGGCCGAGTACATTGAATCTCTGCAAAATCTTGCCGAGCAGTTCGGAAGGCTGAGCGGTGTGGGACGCAAGAGCGCCCTCCGCATGGCTTTTTCGGTGCTGGATATGACCGACGAGGAGGCGGCGGAGTTCGCCCGTGCCATCGTGGACGCCAAGGAGAAGATCCATCTGTGTCCCGTGTGCATGAACCTGACGGATCGGGAGATGTGCGGCGTTTGCTCCGACGAGACCCGTGACCGCTCCACCATCTGCGTGGTGTCCGACGTCAAGACCGTCATCGCCATGGAGAAGGTGCGGGAGTACCGTGGTACCTACCACGTTCTCCACGGTGTGCTGTCCCCTCTCAACGGCATCACTCCCGATCGTTTGCGGATCAAGGAGCTTTTGGATCGGGTCAAGGACGGGGAGGTCAAGGAGGTCATTGTGGCCACCAACGCCGACGTGGAGGGGGAGACCACCGCCATGTACATTGCCCGTCTGCTTCGTCCCTTGGATATTAAGGTCACACGTTTGGCCTTTGGCATCTCGGTGGGCGCTGATATTGAGTACACCGACGAGGTAACTCTGTTCCGTGCCCTGCAGGGCAGACGGGACGTGTGAGCTAAGCCCGAGGCAAGAAACGAGGAACACCCGAGGAAGGGTGTTTTTCGTTTTTGGGCAGGGTTGCGGGCAAGGTCTGCCATGGCCTTGAAAAACGAGAACTTTACACACAGTTCGCAATTATTTACAAATACTGGGTTGAGCGATCCCACGAAATGCGGTATAATAAAGAAATCATATGAGGAAGGGGGAGACCACTGTGTACGGTTATCTGCGTACTTATACGCCCGAGCTGAAGGTTCGGGAGCAGGAATACTACCGCGCCGTTTACTGCGGCTTGTGCCGTACTATGGGAAAATGTACGGGACAATGCTCCCGCATGACCCTTTCCTACGATTTCACCCTCTTTGCCCTTGTCCGTATGGCGCTCACGGGAGAAAAGGTGGTGGCGACGCCCCGTCGCTGTATGGCTCATCCCTTCAAAAAGCGTCCCATGGCAAAGCCGACTCCCGATTTGGCTCTCTGCGCTTACGCCTCATCGGTTTTGGCATACTATAAGGTCAAGGATGATCTGCGGGACGAGCGGGGAATGAAGCGAACCGTCGCAACCGTCATCTCCCCCTTTATAGCTTCCATGCGCCGTCGTACCCTCAAAAAAGGTTACCGTGATATGGACGAGCGGGTCTGCCTTGCCATGAAGAAGCTGGCTGATCTGGAGGACTCCCGTCCTCCATCGGTGGATGAGCCCGCAACCCTGTTCGGAGAGCTGATGGGAAGCATACTGGCCCACGGACTGGAAGGGAATCAGGCTACTCTGGCTCACGCCATTGGACTTTCTGTGGGGCGTTGGGTCTACATACTGGACGCCGCCGACGACTACGCCGAGGATATGAAGCGTCGGCGCTACAACCCCCTGGC
This sequence comes from Clostridia bacterium, assembly GCA_017532045.1. Lineage (GTDB taxonomy): Bacteria > Bacillota > Clostridia > Oscillospirales > CAG-272 > CAMEON01. The sequence continues at coordinate 1,953 of JAFXJW010000064.1, forward strand.
CTGTCTCTACGGAGATTCTGCTCCTGCGCTCACCTCCGAGCGGCGGGAGAGTCTGCGACTTTCTCTGCTGGGGGAGCTAGCCGAGCTGGAAAAGGCCTTCGACCTGCTGGATACCTCTCACGATCCTGATCTGGGGGGGGTGCTTGCAAACGTCCTCTATTTGGGTATGCCCAAGGAGGCCCAGCGGGTACTCACGGCCGATAAAATGTAAAGTGAAAAATCATAACATCCTACTGAAAGGTTATCAAGATCATGAACGATCCTTATAAGATCCTTGGCGTGTCTCCCACCGCCACTGATGACGAGATCAAGACCGCCTACCGTGCCTTGGCTCGTAAGTATCATCCCGACAAGTACCGTGACACGGATCTTTCGGAGATGGCGGGGGAGAAGATGAAGGAGATCAACGCCGCCTACGATGAGATTCAGAAGATCCGTGCCGGCAAGGCCGCGGGGGGAGGCTCGTCGGGTGGTGGCTACGGGGATTCTTACGGCGGGCAGACCTACCAAGGTGGAAATCCCTTTATTACTGCTCGTCAACTCATCAATATGCGTCGGGTGGCTGAGGCCGCTCAGGTGCTTGCAGGCGTTCCCGCAGATCAACGGGGGGCAGAGTGGCACTTCCTCATGGGATGCATTGCCGTCAATCGGGGGCATTTCGTAGATGCCCAGCAATTCTTTGATACGGCCTGCGGTATGGATCCCGACAATTTCGAATACCGAGACGCGCAGGAGCGGCTTCGCAACCGTGGAAACGGATTTGGCGGTGGACAGTACACCCGCGCCTCCTCCTGCTCCTGCTGTGATATTTGCACCGCCCTTGCGTGCTTGGATTGCTGCTGCGGCAACGGCTGTTGTAACTGAGGTAGATTATGGGACACAAGGGAAATTCTGCCCGCCATGCCACTCGCCGTGTGGCTACCTGCGGGGTGTTTTGCGCTCTGGCCGTGGTTTTGCTGGGTCTTGGGGCGGTTATTACGGTGCTGGATATCACAGCCTCAGCCCTTGCCGCCTTGGTTCTGCTCCCCATCCTTCTTTGCTATGGAAGAAAGTACGCGTGGCTGGCCTACGCCGTTACCGCCACGCTGGGAGTTCTGCTCATGCCTCAAAGCCTGGCTTCGTGGATGTATGCGGGACTGGCGGGCTTCTATCCCATGATCAAGCTGAAGCTGGACCGTCTTCCTCGCCTTCTTGGCTGGCTCATCAAGCTGGCTCTCCTGACCGCCGTTTTGATGCTGTATCTTTCCGTCTTTTATTTCATCATGTTGGGCGGGGAGGGAAGCTTTGCCGACGCATTCTTTAAGGGCTTCGGTGAGTCCGACGGCGCCCCCGTCATGGCCTATGCGGCGGTGGGGCTGTCAGTTATTACCCTTGTTCTGTTTGATCTGCTCATTGATCGTATCCTCGTTCTGTACTACGTCAAGTGGCAGAGACGGGTGGAAAAATGGTTGAAGCCTTGAATAAGAAAATTGGAGGGCACCTCTAAAAACCCCTCGCACAGCGAATCGACGGAATCTTTTCCGTCATTCGTCACAAAAATCCTTCGTATAGGATCAACTATACGTGCGGCTTTTTGTTTAGACTGACGAAAAATCTTCTCGTCGCTC
>JAFXJW010000065.1 GCA_017532045.1 Clostridia bacterium
CTTTCCTTAAGTGACGATTCTTTTGGTACTTTTCTTTCGCCACGGAAAGAAAAGTACAGAATCCCATCTCCCCGATAAACTGCAGGGCACCTCTAAAAACCCCTCGCACAGCGAATCGACGGGATCTTTTCCGTCATTCGTCACAAAAATCCTTCGTATAGGATCAACTATACGTGCGGCTTTTTGTTTAGACTGACGAAAAATCTTCTCGTCGCTCGCCGCACGATGAGTTATTAGAGGTGCCCTGCAATTTGAATAACAGTCCTAAAATTTTTACATGATCAAAGGAGCAAACCCTATGGCAAGTCTCTCCCTCAAGCACGTCTACAAGGTCTACGACGGTACCACAAAGGCCGTGAGCGACTTCAACATGGAGATACGGGACAAGGAATTCATCGTCTTTGTGGGCCCGTCGGGGTGCGGAAAATCCACCACCCTGCGCATGATCGCAGGGCTGGAGGACATTTCGGCAGGGGAGCTGCGGATTGACGGGGTCATCGTCAACGACGTAGAGCCCGGGGATCGCAACATCGCCATGGTGTTCCAGAACTACGCCCTGTACCCCCACATGACGGTCTACGAGAACCTGGCTTTCGCCCTGAGAACAGCTAAGGTGCCCAAGGACGTCATCCACGAAAAGGTCACCGAGGCCGCCCGTATTCTGGGCATCACCGAGTATCTGGAGCGCAAGCCCCGCGCCCTGTCGGGAGGACAGCGCCAGCGTGTGGCTCTCGGTCGCGCCATGGTACGCAGTCCCAAGGTCTTCCTTCTGGACGAGCCCCTGTCCAATCTGGACGCCAAGCTTCGCGGGGCGATGCGCGCCGAGATCACAAGGCTCCACGAGCGGCTGGGGACTACCTTTATCTACGTCACCCACGATCAGGTAGAGGCCATGACCATGGGATCCCGCATTGTGGTCATGAAGGGGGGATTTGTCCAGCAGATCGACACCCCCAAAAACCTCTACAACCACCCCGCCAACCTCTTTGTTGCGGGCTTTATGGGTACGCCCCCCATGAGCTTCCACCCCGCCACCATGAAAAAAGAGGGTGAGACCGTCCGCATCAGCCTCGATTGCGGCGGAGAAATGACGGCTTCCTACACCACCCTGAACCGCGTGCAGACCCGCTACATGAACGGCATCCACCCCGTCATTTTAGGGGTGCGCCCCGACGACGTAGTCCCGTGGCGAGAGGGGATGGCCCCCGATCTGTGGGCAAAGCTCCCCGTGACCGTATCGACGGTGGAGGCGCTGGGAGGGGAGACCCTTATCTACGGCCATATTGGAACGGCCCCCCATGACAACCCTCCCCTATCCGCTCCCGAGGACACTCCCGATTCCTCTCCCCTCTCAAAAAGAGGGGCTATCATCATCAAAGCCCCCGCCGACTATGAAGCCCACAGCGGGGGTCTCATACAGGCCGCCGTGAATCTCGGAAAGCTCCACCTGTTTGATCGGGAGACCGAGGTCAGCATCAAGCCCCGCATCCCCACCGAGAACCTGATCCCCTGCGCTCTGACCGCCGACGCCCTGACCTTTGCGGGGCAGAGGCTTCCCCTCCCTCCCGCCCTGCGGGGGAGAAAAGCGGCGGAGGGGGTCGCCGAGAACGCCGTCCCCGCCATCCTCATCCCTGCCGACGCCCTCCTTTTGGGTACGGGGAGCGGGCGGGCGACGGTGGCCGAGGCAGAGACCTACACCGCCCAGGGCGTGACCCGCACCCTCTACCGTCTCACGGTGGGAGGCGAGGTGATCTTCGCCACCGAAGCGGGTGAGCCCCGCTTTTCGGTGGGGGACGTCCTTCCCTTTGACGTGGATCTCAGCCGTGTGACGGTGGAGGCCTACGGCATTCACCCCCTCCCCGCCGAAAACCGCCTGTCCGGTCGCTTCACCAAAGAAAAAGAGTTGGATGACAAGGGAAAACGGGTCTACCGCTTCTATTTGGAGATGGAGGACATGCCTATCCCCGCCGATCCCGAGCTATGCGAAAAGCTCTTTTCCTGCAAGGGAACGGCCATTTTCCGAGCCCCTCTGTCCTACCGTTTCCCGCCCGACGCCGTGACGGTCACGCCACGGGACAAGGACACCGAAAATACCGTCCTACCCGGGCGGGTCAAGGGGATTCTGGACTACGGACGGGTGACCTACGCCGAGATCGACGTGTGCGGAAAAACCGTCATCGCCCCCTATAACGGAAAGGCGGGTGAGGCCGTTGGCCTGACCCTCGACCAGGATCGCCTGACGGTGGTGGACGCCGAGGTGGATATTATCATCGTGTAAGCCCCGAAAACGCACAAAAACGCCCCCCGACCTGAGTCGGGGGGCGTATGTTTAGTGTATCGAATCAACAAGCGTTATAGCTCGTGCTCCAATATAGCATCAATTAGCCAATAACGATATCGATAGAGTCCATCAGAACAAGAGTGCCGTCAGCAGCCTTGTAGATGATCTGGATGTTGTGCTCACCGGTCAGACCGGTCAGATCAACCGTAACATCTACATTAGGAGCAGAGGTAGCGCCAGCCAGAAGACCCAGTGCACCTTCGTTGCTGGTGGTCATGAAGTTCTCACCGTAAACGATCGCAGCACCGTCGAGGGAGTAACCAATATCGCAAGGATCGGTCTCACAGTTGTCGGAAATACCGAACCAACCGTAGTAACCGAAGGAGGTATCCGGCAGCGATAGCGTAAGGATCAGCACTTACGGGGTTACCTGCGAAGTCCTGAACGTCCTTAGCGTCTACAGCATCCTTGCCCCAAGCCTGAACCATCTGAACACCATCAACCTTGTACTGGATCCACTGGAAACCGATCAGCTCGTCACCCTTGGCCTCGGTATAGGTCTTGTTGTACAGAGGAGCATCAGTCTCTTCCTCAACGGTAGTCTCCTCCTCAACGGTGGTCTCCTCCTCGACGGTGGTCTCCTCGGCAACAGTGGTCTCCTCAGCGACGGTGGTCTCCTCAGCGACGGTGGTCTCCTCGGCAACAGTGGTCTCCTCAGCGACGGTGGTCTCCTCAGCGACGGTGGTCTCCTCAGCGACGGTAGTCTCCTCAGCGACGGTGGTCTCCTCCTCGGCGGTGGTCTCCTCGGCCTCGGCAATAATAATGTTGATCAGGTCAAGCTGAACAACAACACCGGCAGCAGACTTGTAGAAGATCTGAATGGTGTGAGCGCCGGTCAGACCGGTCAGATCAACGGCGACGTCACAAGCGGGAGACGTAACGGCACCGGTCAGGTTATTAGCGCCGGTATCGCTAGCTATCGTAGTAAAGGTTGCGTCGAAGACAGCCTCGGCAGCGTCAAGGGAGTAGCCGAATACACCGGGGTTATCAAGGGTGTCAGCCACACCGATCCAACCATGATATACAAAGGACTGAACGCCGGCAGCCAGATTGTAAGGTTCAACATCCATGGGAGTGGACTGATCGCCAGCATTAACAGGGTTCTTGGCATCTACACCGCCAAGGCCCCAAGCCTGAACCTCCTGAACGCCATCGACCACATACTGGATCCACTGGAAACCGATCAGCTCGGTGCCCTTGGCCTCGTCATAGGTCTTGTCGTATGCAGCGGTCTCGGGAGCCTCGGTGGTCTCCTCAGCGACGGTGGTCTCGTCAGCCACGGTGGTCTCGTCAGCAACGGTGGTCTCGTCGGCAACGGTGGTCTCGTCGGCAACGGTGGTCTCGTCAGCCACGGTGGTCTCGTCGGCAACAGTGGTCTCGTCGGCAACGGTGGTCTCGTCGGCAACGGTGGTCTCGGGAGCTACGGTAGTCTCGGGAGCTACAGTAGTCTCAGGAGCCTTAGTGGTGGTAGGGGCAGTGGTCTCATCTCCGGCGGGAGCCTTGTTACAAGCAACAGCGGTGATCACCAGAGCCAGCATAAGAACTGCGATCAAAAGCAACTTCTTCATAGTGTTTCTTCCTTTCATAAAATGAAAATAATTCGGGAAGCGATCTGCTTCACACAGACATTATACTACACTCCCCCGTTTTTTGCAAGTATTTCTTTCTCATTTTCTCGATTTCTTGCAATTTTTGTTGACTGTGAACAAAGATAACGAATGAATTTTGGACACACTAACCAACAATGATTAAAAATTGCATGCTCAAATTGCCTTTTTTGAAAAAATTCCCGCCCTTTTCGGGGGCGGGATAAGGAATTTTGGATTCTACCGACCGGAAATTACTCTGCGGCGGAAGCAGGAGTGGTGATGACAAGGGTCAGCTCATCGTAGAAGGCGATTTCATCGCCACCCTCCAAAAGGGCGGCGAAAACCACCTTATGCTCGCCGGCCTCCAGATCGGTCGTGTCAACGGTAATGACGAAACGGGAGGTATACTGACCGCCTATCTGCAAAAGAGCCTCCTCGGAGGTCGCCTTAAATTCATCGGCATAGACCGTCTCGCCACCGTCGATCGCATAACCGAACTTGGCGACGGCCTGACTGAAGCCGATCCAGCCGCGCAGGGCAACCGACTCGCAGGGCACGCCCTCGGCGGTGACAACAGTATGGCCGGCCTCGATCAGCTGGGTATCGGCCTTGGCGGTGGCCTTGAAGAAATTCTTTCCGTTCACAAAGAAGACCTCGTAAGACTTGTTGATCAGACTGACCTCCGCCTCCGTGGTCTCCTCGGCATCGGTGGTCTCGTCAGCTGCAGTGGTTTCCCCTGCTCCGGTGGTCTCGGAGCCTGCGGTAGTCTCGGAACCGACGATGGTTTCGGGAGCCCCCGCGGTGGTATCGGAGGTAGTACCCTCCTCGGCAGGATTCTTACCACAGGCAACGGCGGTGATCACCAGAGCCAGCAGAAGAAACGCAATCAAAAAAAGCTTTTTCATGGGATTTTTTCCTTTCAAAGAACGAAGAAATTCGCAAACCGACTGTTTCTTGAGCTTATTATACTACACCCGCCTCGGTTTTGCAAGTGTTTTTTTCTCTTTTTTTCATTTTTCGCGAAATCAACACCGTATCCAAAGGTATCGTAGGTCGTTAAATTTCATGCCCTCCCTCCCATTCCCTTCCCTCTTCAATTCCCACCATTATAATAAAGGCTCTCACGGGACGGGCAGGGCTTACTCACGCCCTTCTCGTACTTAAATGATTTGTTTATTTTTAAATGATTCATTTATAAATGTGGTAATTACAGGCGCGTCAGCCTACGGGACGCTCCCCTCACTCCGCCAGAGCGATCACCTCCACCTCCACCAGCACGCCCTTGGGCAGGGTCTTGACGGCCACACAGGAGCGGGCGGGGTTGGTCGTGAAGCAGGCGGCGTACACCTCGTTGAAGACGGCGAAATCGGCCATGTCCGAAAGAAAGCAGGTGGTCTTGACGGCGCTCTCAGGGGAAGAGCCGGCGGCGGTCAGGACGGCGGACAGGTTCTTCATGACCTGCTCGGCCTGGGTGCGGATGTCATCCCCCACCACGGCACCCGTGACGGGATCAAGGGGGATCTGTCCCGAGGTGTAGACCATATCACCGCAGCGGATGGCTTGGGAGTAGGGACCGATGGCGGCGGGGGCGTTGGGGGTGGAAATTTTTGTTCTCATGGCGGTTCTCCTTGCTTTTACAGATTTTTTTATTTTCGGCGAGGAAGCTCTTGCAATTCCCTCGGGTTTTTGCTATAATGAAAGGACTACAACCCTATTATAGCACAGCATCCCCCGCATTGCAATATATAAATGGAAAATTCGTATGCAAGGAGTTCCCCATGCTCATCAAAGGTCTGCAAAAGCTCACCCTTCTGGACTTCCCCGAGAGGATGGCCTGCACCGTCTTCACCTTCGGGTGTAATCTTCGCTGTCCCTTCTGCCACAACGCCTCCCTCGTGCTGTCGGAGCGTGCTGACGACACCCTCATCCCCGAGGAGGACTTCTTCTCTTTCCTGCAAAAGCGCAGGGGCATTCTGGAGGGGGTCTGTATCACGGGAGGCGAGCCTACCCTTCAGCCCGACCTCCCCGCCTTCATCCGCAAGATCAGAGACATGGGCTTTGCCGTCAAGCTGGACACCAACGGCACCCGTCCCGCCGTCCTGAGGGCGCTCTTGGACGAGGGGCTTCTGGATTACGTGGCTATGGACGTGAAGAATTCCCTCTCCAAGTACCCCGAGACCGTAGGCGTCCCCGCCCTCGACACCGCCCCCATCGAGGAAAGCATGGATCTTCTCATGGAGGGACGTATCCCCTTCGAGTTCCGCACCACCCTCGTGAAGGGGCTGCACACCCCCGAGAGCGTGGCGGAGATGGGAGAGAGACTGGCGGGAGATCAGCGCCACTTCCTCCAGACCTTCGAGGATTCGGGGGATCTGATCGCCTGTGAGGGAGAGCCTCTTGCCGCCTTCACCCCCGCTGAGACCCAAGAACTTCTCGGTATTCTTCGTCACTATGTACCAAATGCACAAATACGAGGCTGATACACTATATATTGTGCCGATTTTAAAAAAAGACCCAATATTTTGTGTTTTTGTGCTTGACAAACCCCAATATTTGTGGTATGCTTATGCTACGCACAATCGGGGATTTCGACAGCATCCATGAAAATTCGCCGTGACGCGTACCCGTAAGGGCCTACCGTTACGGCATTTTTTTGCCAAGAGCCCCGCCGCAACATACATACCATTACATAAGGAGGAAACCCATGTACACCGTATTAAAGCGAGACGGACGCATCATCAATTTCGACATTCAGAAGATCTCCAACGCCATCAAGCTGGCCTTCGACGCCCAGGAGCGCAACTACAATCAGGACATCATCGACTTCCTTGCCCTCAAGGTCACCGCTGACTTTGAGCCCAAGATCAAGGATCACTCCATTTCCGTGGAGGACATTCAGGACAGCGTGGAGAAGGTTCTGATCCAGGCAGGCTACGACGACGTGGCCAAGGCCTACATCATCTACCGCCGTCAGCACGAGAAGATGCGTAACGTCAGCGCCACCATGCTGGACTACAAGTCCATCGTGGACTCCTACCTGAAGGTGGCCGACTGGCGCGTGAAGGAGAACTCCACCGTTACCTACTCCGTGGGCGGTCTGATCCTCTCCAACTCCGGCGCTATCACCGCTAACTACTGGCTCTCCGAGGTCTACGACGACGAGATCGCCAACGCCCACCGAAACGCCGACATCCACATCCACGACCTGTCCATGCTCACCGGCTACTGCGCAGGCTGGTCTCTGAAGCAGCTCATTCAGGAGGGTC
>JAFXJW010000066.1 GCA_017532045.1 Clostridia bacterium
GAGCGACGAGAAGATTTTTCGTCAGTCTAAACAAAAAGCCGCACGTATAGTTGATCCTATACGAAGGATTTTTGTGACGAATGACGGAAAAGATTCCGTCGATTCGCTGTGCGAGGGGTTTTTAGAGGTGCCCTCCAATTTATTGTTAGTTTTTCCCGTTGTCTTGACAAACCTCCAAAAAAATGGTAAAATGGTGCTAAAAGATTCGGCATCAAGAGGGGAGACAGACAAGATCGCCACCTCTCTTACGTTTCCTACATACCCAAAGGAGATATACCTATGAACAACTTTCCCGAGATCAAGAAGAATTTCGGCTTCGGCATGATGCGCCTCCCGATGAATGGCGAGAATGTGGACATCCCCCAGACCTGCGCTATGGTGGATGCCTTCCTGGAGGCCGGCTTTAATTACTTTGACACCGCCCACGGCTACATCGGCGGCAGGAGCGAGCTGGCGGTCAAAGACTGCCTCACCTCCCGCTATCCCCGTGAGAGCTACATCCTCACAGACAAGCTCTCCCCCAATTTCTTTAACACCGAGGCGGAGATCCGTCCCTACTTCGAATCCATGCTGGAGGCCTGCGGCGTGGAGTATTTCGACTTCTTCCTCCTTCACTCCCTGACGGCGGGGAACTATTCTCACTATACTTCCAACCGTGCCTTTGAGATCGCCGCCGAGCTGAAGGCCGAGGGTAAGGTCAGACACGTGGGTATCTCCTTCCATGATACCGCCGAGACCCTGGAGAAGATCCTTTCCGAGCAGCCCTCCATCGAGGTGGTTCAGCTTCAGTTCAACTATCTGGACTATGAGGACCGCAACATTCAGAGCCGCCTGTGCTACGAGGTCTGCGTGAAGTACGGTAAGCCCGTCATCGTCATGGAGCCCGTCCGTGGCGGAAGTCTGGTCAATCTGCCCGAGGCAGGCCTGCAGGAAATTCAAAAGCTGGGCGAGTATTCTCCCGCCGGCTACGCCATCCGCTATGCCGCCTCCTTTGACAATATCTTCATGGTTCTGTCGGGCATGAGCAGCATAGAGCAGATGAACGATAACATCAATTCCATGAAGGACTTTACCCCCTTCACCGAGACCGAGTTTGAGACCGTTTACCGTGTGGCCGATATCATCCGCTCCATCCCCACCATTCCCTGTACCTCCTGCAAGTATTGCACCGACGGCGACCGTTGTCCCATGCATATCCGCATCCACTCCCTGTTCGGTGCGGAGAATAAGGCTCGCCGCTTCAATACCGAGGACGCCCGTGGCCATTACGATTGGGTGATCTCCAAGGGCGGTAAGCCCACGGATTGCATTGAGTGCGGTCTTTGCGAGGAGATCTGCCCCCAGCAGCTTCCCATCCGTCAGCTTCTCAAGGAGATCGGAGAGCGGTTTGAGGGTTGATCACGGGGAATTTATCGAATTTCTCCTCAAAAACTGATTGAAAAATGTGAAAAAGCCCTTTACAAATGCTCCCGAAAATGTTATAATAACCATGTAAAAAGGGAGTAGCTGACGGCCTCCGCCGTTTTCCCCGCGTCAATACGGTTGGGAAACCGACCCGCGGGGGAATGAAATAGCAAGACTTTTACCGAACCGTTTCCGTGACGTTCGGTAAAGGTCTTTTTATTTTTCGCAAGCGTTTTCCCCATTCGGAAAGAGAGGTATAGGACATGAATTTCTTCCAACAATTGGCAGATCTGTTCTCGAATGTCACCAATATCACCATGCCTCAGGTAATCATGTGGATCATTGGCGGCGTGCTGATCTATCTCGCTATCAAGAAAAACATGGAGCCCACCCTGCTTCTGCCTATGGGCTTTGGCGCCATTCTGGTCAATCTTCCCCTGTCAGGAGCGGTGAATCAATGGGCGGAGGGTGTCCTTGAGGAGGGTCCCATCGACGTCCTGTTCAATGCGGGTATCGCCAACGAGCTGTTTCCTCTGCTCTTGTTCATCGGAATCGGCGCTATGATCGACTTTGGCCCGCTGCTTGCCAACCCCAAGCTCATGATCTTCGGTGCCGCCGCCCAGTTCGGTATCTTCTTTACCCTGTGTCTGGCCAACGCGGTGGGATTTGAACTGAAGGATGCCGCCTCCATCGCCATCATCGGCGCGGCTGACGGTCCTACCTCCATCTTCGTGGCTAACTATTTCAATTCCAACTATATGGGCGCTATCATGGTGGCCGCTTACTCTTATATGGCCCTTGTGCCCATCGTTCAGCCCCCTGTGATCAAGCTCCTGACCACCAAGGAGGAGCGCCGTATCCGTATGACCAACAAGGATATTTGCGTATCCAAGCGCACCAAGATCCTGTTTCCCATCGTTATCACCATCATCACGGGTATCGTCTCTCCCAAGAGCGTGGCGCTTATTGGATTCCTTATGTTCGGAAATCTGATTCGTGAGTGCGGTGTGCTGGATAGCCTCTCGGAGACAGCCCAGAAGGTGCTGGCCAATCTCGTAACTCTGTTCTTGGGTCTGACCATCGCTACCAAGATGCAGGCAGAGGATTTCTTGAGTGTCAGAACTCTGCTTATCATTGGTCTTGGTCTGTTCGCCTTTATCTTCGATACCGCGGGCGGCGTGCTTTTCGCCAAGCTTCTGAACCTTTTCCTCCCCAAGGATAAGAAGATCAATCCCATGATCGGCGCGGCGGGCATCTCCGCATTCCCCATGTCTGCCCGTGTGGTGCATAAGATGGGTCTGGAGGCGGATAACTCCAATTTCCTTCTCATGCACGCCATCGGCGTCAACGTGTCGGGTCAGATCGCTTCCGTCATTGCGGGCGGTATGATCCTGAACCTTATTGCCAGATAATCGGGAGGTGCTGACATGAAAAAACTGTTCGTGATTCTTATGACCCTTGCGCTGATCCTTGCCTTGCCCCTGTGCGTCATGGCGGAGGAGCTGTCCGAATCCACCGCCGAGGAGATCACCGGGGAAGCGATGGAGACCACCGCCGAGGAGACCACCGCCGAGGAGACCACAGACGAAGCTGTTGAGACCATTGTTGAGGAGACTGAAACCGAGTACGAAATGGATTTTGGCTTCTATCCCGATACCCTTCGGACTACACTCCCCATTATGGGCATGGGTATGCTGGGCATTTTCCTTGTGACCTGCATCATTGTGTTGGCTGTGGTGGTGTTAAGCAAATTCGGTAAGCAAAAGGAAGAATAATTCTTTCCCATATAGCAAAAAAGCGAGGCGTTCACCTCGCTTTTTTTGATACAAATGAATTTTTATGGGGTATTCCTGTTGGCTTCGGTTTTTAAGAACAGAATGCCGCCGTCTCTTTCCTCGGCTGTGATGGCGTCTCCCTCCTTGATTCTTCCCGTCAGAAGCTCCTTTGCTAGGGGCTCTTCCAAAAGCCGTACCACCGCCCGACCTAAGGGTCTTGCGCCGTACTTGGGGTCTGTCCCCGCTTGGGCGATCAGGGAGACGGCACCCTCCGTAAAGGTCAGGCGTATTCCCAGCTTTTCCACCCGCCTTTGTAATGCTTCCAGAAGAAGGGAAGCGATGCGCCGTGTTTCGGCAACCCCTAAGGGATTGAAGACGACGACCTCGTCTACCCGTCCGATCAGCTCGGGACGAAGGGATTCCTTGAGGGCGGTCAGCATCCGCTCACGGTCACGGTTCCCCTCACCTACCGCCGAGAACCCGTCGGCGGGCTTTCCCGCCTCGGTAGCCCCCAGATTGGAGGTCATGATGATGACGGTATGACGGAAATCCACTCGCCTCCCACGGGAGTCGGTGAGAGAGCCGTCGTCCAGCACCTGAAGGAGCAGATTGAACACGTCGGGGTGCGCCTTTTCCATCTCGTCGAATAACACGACCGAGTAGGGTCTGCGCCGCACCCGCTCGGTGAGCTGTCCTCCCTCGTCGTGACCCACGTACCCGGGGGGAGAACCGATGAGACGGGAGACACTGTGCTTCTCCATATATTCAGACATATCAAATCGCATCAATGCTTTTTCGCTCCCGAACAGCGCCGACGACAGGGCGCGGGCAAGCTCGGTTTTGCCAACCCCCGTCCGCCCGAGAAATATGAAAGAGCCTATGGGTCTGCGGGGGTCTCCCAACCCCAGCCGCCCCCTTCGGATGGCGCCTGCCACCAGAGAAACGGCCTCGTCCTGACCGATGACACGTCCCCTCAGGGTATCCTCCAAGGCCATGAGCCGCTCCCCCTCGCTCTCCATGAGACGGGACACGGGGATACCCGTCCACTCGGTCACCACGTCGGCTATGGCCGTGGGGGTTACCACCCCTCCGTCCTCCCCGTGGTGAGGTCTGCTTTCCCAAGCCTCCTTGGCAGTTCGGTATTCCTCCCGCAGGGTCACTTCTTTGTCCCGCAGAGCCGCCGCCCGCTCGAATTCCTGGGCCTTGACCGCCTCCTCCTTTTCTCGGGAGAGACGGGTCAGATCCTCCTCCACACGCTTGAGATCGGGGGGCTCGGTGAGGGCAGACAGCCGCAGAGCCGCCGCCGCCTCGTCCATGAGGTCGATGGCCTTGTCGGGGAGAAAACGGTCGGGAATATACTTGACCGACAGCTCTACCGCCGCGCGAATGGCCTCATCGGTGATTTTCATGCGGTGATGGGCTTCGTACCGTGGGCGAAGCCCCGTGAGGATGAGGATGGCCTCCTCCTCGGAGGGCTCTCCCACGGTTACGGCCTGAAAGCGCCGCTCCAGCGCCGCATCCTTTTCCACGTGGAGTCGGTATTCCTCTGCCGTGGTCGCTCCGATGACACGGAGCTCTCCCCTTGCCAGAGCGGGCTTGAGGATGTTGGCGGCATCCACCGCGCCCTCAGCCGCCCCCGCTCCCACGATGGTATGAAGCTCGTCGATGAAGAGGATGACGTCGGGCTTGTCCCGTACCTCAGCCATGATCCCTTTGAGGCGATCCTCAAATTCTCCACGGTATTTCGCCCCTGCCACCATGGCGGGGATGTCCACGGTCACGATGATCCTATCCTTCAGAGGCTCGGGAACGTTTCCCTCCGCAATGCGCTGGCATAGCCCCTCCACCACGGCGGTATTTCCTACGCCGGGCTCTCCGATCAGACAGGGATTATTCTTTGTCCGACGTGACAAAATACGGATGACCCGATCCGTCTCGGCCTCACGGCCGATGATGGGATCCAGTCCTCCCGCGCTTGCCTTGGCCGTGAGATCCCGCCCGTACTTGGACAGGGTAGGAGCTCCGGGTATGCTATTGCGGCTATGCTCGCCTCTCGCTCCCTGTGCTCCATCCCGTCTCTCCGACTGACCGTCACGGCTATGGGCTCGCTCCGAGAGTGCCCCCTCCTCTCGCCCCGTGGCTGTTGGGGAGGAGAGAAAACGGATCACGTCCTGCCGCAGACCCTCTACGGGGAGGGACAGGGCGGAAAGAATGCGAACCGCCACGCAGTCCGGCTCGTTGAGGATCGCCAAAAGCAGATGCTCGGTGCCTACGTAGGACTGTCCTCCGTGACCCGCCTCAATGGCGGAGCATTGAATGATCCTGCGGACACGTGGGGTCATGTCGGAGGGGGAGACCCGACTTCGTCCGCCTGTCCCCGACAGCTCCACCACCGCCTTTCGGAATTTTTCGACGTCCACGCCTCGGGCGGTCATGAGCTTGGCGGCGATGCTTTCCTCCTCGGTCAGAAGTCCCAGAATCAAATGCTCCGAGCCCACAAAGGTGTGCCCCAGAGCGGTCGCCTCCCGTAAAGCTCCGTTGAGGGCGTTTTGGGCACGGCTCGTGAATCGGTTGGTCATGGCAATCTCCTTTTTGGTTGGTGTTTAAATTGAGATTTGTGGGGCAGAGCCCCACAAATCTCAATTTATGTATCCCCAAAAATTCGTTCCCGTACCAGTTTTGCTCGGAGTATGTCCTCGTCGGTACGAGTTTTGGGAGGTGGCTCTATGCCCACCGTCAGGGTTGCGGGCATGGCCTCGGTGAGCAGAGCGGTCAGTAGCTCCACCCGAACACCCCGACTGATCCCCATGGCCGCTCCTAACCGCATAAGCCCCAACAGCTCCACCGCCTCGGTGGCGGAGAGCAGATGGGCGTGGCGAAGAACGCCCTCGGCGCGGCGGACGCGGTCGGTGATGCGGTCGTATTCCTCCCCGCGAAGCCCGCTCCGCAGTCCCCGTTCGGTGGTCGTCAGAAGCTGCACCGCACTCTCCATGGCTTCCAGAATTTCCTCCTCCCGCACACCCAGAGTCATGCGGTTGGTCAGGCAGAAAAGCCCGCCGATATGGCCTTGGCCTCCGCCGCTCAATCCCCGCAGAGACAGGCCGGTTTGCTCCGCATGACGAATGAGACCCTCGGCGCGCCCGCTTTCGGCCAGTAAGGGAAGGGAAAGGATGACCGACGCCTCCATAGCCGTTCCGATGTGGGCGGGAGAGGCGGTCAGATATCCCATTTTCTCGTCAAAGGCCAATTCCAGCGCCCCATCCAGCAGAGCCTCGACCTTGGCCGCTCCCTCGTAGGCGTCGGCCAGCGCCAGCCCCGAAAGAATACAACGGATGCGGATGTGATCCTCCTCGCAGACCGCAACCGACAGGTTGCAGGGGTCATTGAGAAACAGGGCGTGAGGGAGGCTCTCACGGGCAAAGCGGAGACTGACAAAACGCTTCTCTGCCAAGGATTCCGCCCCTTTGCGAGAGATCTCCGAGAAGTCCGTGGGGATGAAGCCGCTCCGCTCCAGCACAGCTCCTACCTGACCGATGATCTCCTTGGCCGCCACAGCATCCAGGCGGGCAGGGAAGGGATAGGCAGCCAGATTACGGGAAAGACGAACGCAGGTGCAGACAACGGTATCCTGCTGATTACCGGGTATGTGATACCAAGACATGATGGACCTCCTTACAACGTGGCTTCCAGCCTGCGGATCTCATCCCGCATGGCTGCCGCCTGCTCAAATTCCTCGGCGGCCACCGCCGCCCGTAGCCGTTCCCGAAGCTCCGACAACCGCCGTTCAGCCTCTTTGCGTGCCCGAAATCCTGCCGAGACCCGCCCCGTGTGGGTGGCTCGTCCGTGGAATACGCGCAGAGGGGCCGCCAGCTCGGAGGAGAAGGCGGTGTAGCAGGCGGGACAGCCCAGTCGTCCCCGTTCTGCCGCTCGAGCCAGGCTTTCTCCGCAGGTGGGGCAGGTTTTCTTGGACGAATCCGCGGCATCTCCCCACAGAGGGATGGGACATCCCGTGCCCGTAAAGGCAAACAGGGGAGAGTGAGCGCCCGAGAGGACGGTGCTCATGTCCTCCAGCTCACCCGCCTCCTCCATCACCTCGGCGCAGTCTCCGCAAAGCCGCAGAGCCTTGACCCGTCCGTTTATGTTCTCTCGGTAAAATACTGTGGCTTTTTTCTTGTTACATCGCTCACATTGCATAACGTGTCTCCTTTTCTATTGCTTTTCCCCATTATACCCCCCGCACCCTGCAAAATTCGTCGGATTTTCCCGTTCAAAAAACTTTTTTTGTGGGTCAAAATCCGTTGCATTTTGCGCATATTCATACGGAGTTCATAACTGCGTGCTATAATATATTGATAAGGCATTTGCCTTGCGTGTGATTTTTGAAAGGAATTCGTAATGAGCAAAGATAGAAAACCTGCCTGTCCTCTGAAAAAAACGTCTATTGGCGGACAGGCGCTTATGGAGGGCATCATGATGCGCGGTCCCAAGACCACCGCCATGGCCGTCCGCAACCTCCAGGGAGAGATCATCCTTGAAACCTTCCCCACGGTGGGCAAGCCCCGTCCCGCCGTCTGCCGTTGGCCTCTCATTCGTGGCATCGTGGGCTTTATTGACTCCATGACCCTTGGCTATAAGTGCCTCATGCGCTCTGCTGAGATCGCCGGGCTGGAGGAGCTGGAGGCCGAAATGGAGAAGGAAAAGGCCGTCAAAAAGGCCGAGAAAAAGGCAAAGAAGGCCGCCAAGAAGGGAATCAGTGTCCCTGAAGCGGCCCTCGTCGACGAGACACCGATCGATGCGGCGGAGACCGTCGAGGAGACCACCGAGGAGACTGCATCTACCTCAAGCAAGCCTGAGAAAAAGGAGTCCTCGGTCATGATGACGCTCATTATGATCGTCTCGGTGCTGCTTGCGTTTGCGATTGCCATTGGTCTGTTCGTCATTCTGCCTACGTTCCTGTACGATCAGGTTCTGGAGCGGTTCATCCCCTGGTTTGCGGAGAACGCCAAGTGGATGCAATCCATTTTCGAGGGCGTGTTTCGTGTGGTTCTGCTTTTGGGGTATATGTCTCTCATGCTTCTCATGAAGGATATTCGACGTACCTTCCAGTTCCACGGCGCCGAGCATAAGACTATCTTCTGCTACGAAAAGGGTCTGGAGCTGACGGTAGAAAATATCCGCCTGCAAAGACGGTTCCATCCTCGGTGCGGCACCTCGTTTTTGATCCTCATGGTGCTGGTTTCCATTGTTGTCGGCATGTTCATTCCCACCTCCCTGCCTACGGCCCTCCGCGCCCTCTGCAAGCTGGCCGTATTCCCCGTCATTATGGGCGTCGGCTACGAGCTGATCAAGCTGTGCGGAAAGTACGATAACCTTCTGACCCGTATCATCTCCGCCCCCGGCCTGTGGTTCCAGCGCATTACGGTGCTTGAACCCGACGATGCCATGATCGAGTGCGCCATCGTCGCTATGAAGGAAGCCATTCCCGACGACGGAAGCGACAACGTGTAAAACTATAATTGCCCCGTTTTGGGATATACTACTCTTACCGAAGCAAAGAAAGGGAACTGCTATGAAACTCATTATCTGCAAGAACTACGACGAAGTATCCGCCGCCGCCGCCGAGATCGTGGCCGACGTGATGAAGGCAAATCCTGCTTGCGTGCTTGGCCTGGCCACCGGCTCTACCCCTGTGGGCATGTACAAGAAGCTCATCGAGAAAAATGCTGCCGGAGAGATCGATTTCTCTGCCGTCACCACCGTGAATCTGGATGAGTATTATCCCATCTCTCCCGATAACGACCAGTCCTACCGCTACTTCATGAACGAGAATCTGTTCAACCACGTCAATATCGACAAGGCCCGTACCTTCGTTCCCGACGGTCAGGCCTCCGATCCCGTAGCCGCCTGCGAGGCCTACGAGGAGACCGTGGCCGCTGTGGGCGCCGCCGACATTCAGGTGCTGGGTATCGGTCAGAACGGCCATATCGGCTTCAACGAGCCCGATACCGCTCTGGAGGTAAAGACCCATGTCACCGGTCTCACCGAGTCCACCATCAAGGCCAATGCTCGTTTCTTTGCATCCGAGGCCGACGTGCCTACCAAGGCTCTGACCATGGGTATCGGTACCATTCTGGGCGCTAAGAAGATCATCATTCTGGCCAACGGCGCCGCCAAGCACGACGCGGTTTCCAAGATGCTGGCCGGCAAGCTGGATACCTCTTGCCCTGCCTCCATGCTCAACCTCCACCGTGACGTGGTGGTGGTCTGCGACGAGATGGCTTACAACGGCTAAAGCCGTCCTAAGCCCGCCTACAACGGCTGATCTTGGCTTCGACCTGACGGCTCACAACCCCTGCTTTTCAGACACTCCAGATGGGACGTGCCTGTGTTTGCCTGACGCCCTTTTGCGGGCCTTTGGCGGATACGGGCGCGCCCCTTCCGTCTCTTAATTTTCGGTTTTTTTGCCCCTCGTTTCCCCTCCCAACATCTCCCAGATCCCTCGATCTGCATATCCGCTTTGCCGTCGGCAAATACTTCTCCCATCTCAAAAAAATGGGAGATTTGTCATGTATCACAGTAAAGTCATCCTGTGCGGTGTCAACACCTCCAAGCTGAAGGTTTTGACCGAAGAAGAGAAAAAGGCCTTGATGAAGCGGGTGAGAGAGGGAGATGAGACCGCCAGACAGGACATGATCACGGGGAACCTCCGTCTTGTTCTGTCCATTGTCCAGCGCTTTGCGGGACGCAAGGAAAACCCCGACGATCTGTTTCAGGTGGGGTGTATCGGGCTCATCAAGGCGGTGGATAATTTTGACATCGAGAAGGAGGTCATGTTCTCCACCTATGCCGTCCCCATGATCATAGGGGAGGTGCGCCGCTACCTGCGGGACTGCGCCTCGGTGCGGGTCAGCCGCTCGGTGCGGGATCTGGCCTATAAGGCCCTTCAAGCCAGAGACGAGCTGGTGGCGGAGCTGGATCGAGATCCATCCCCCGAGGAGATCGCCCGTCATATCGGCGCCACCCGTGAGCAGGTGGCCTCTGCTCTGGAGGCTATTGTGGAGCCCATATCTCTTTACGAGCCCGTCTTTTCCGAGAACGGGGATTCTCTTTACGTCATTGATCAGCTTTCGGATACGTCCCGTGATTCCACCGACGAATCATGGCTGGAGAATATTGCCCTTCGGGAGGCTGTCAAGACCCTGACCCCCCGTGAGCAAAAGATCATATCCCTTCGCTACTATAAGGACAAGACCCAGATGGAGATCGCCGCCGAGATCGGCATTTCCCAGGCGCAGGTGTCCAGAGTGGAGAAGGCCGCATTGGAAAAGCTGCGAAAGCAGCTCTGAAAAGCATGCTTCGTAGGGGGCGAGTCATCCTCGCCTTGGACGGCCACCCCTACGGTACATAGAACTTACAAGATTTACATACAAAGGAACCTCAAACATGAACACACTCCGAGCATGGATCAAGCGGGAATACACCGACATGAAGATCCTTTTGCGCTCCATCCCCGCCACGGTGGTAACTCTTTTCGTGGTCTCGGTCATCTGCATGAATCTCTTGGCCAACAAGACACTTTTGCAGCTCCCGTGGATCGCTCTGGACGGCGGTATTCTCATCTCCTGGCTGTCCTTTCTGTGCATGGACGTCATTACCAAGCACTTCGGCCCCGGTGCCTCCAACCGCATTTCGATCTTGGCCTGCGGCATCAACCTTCTGACCTGCGCCATCTTCTTCATCGCCGCCGCTATCCCCTCGGACGCAGGGGATTATTCTGCCTTTGACGGTATCTTTGGTGGCACGTGGTTTATCCTGCTGGGCAGTACCGTGGCGTTCCTCGCCTCTGCCCTGTTGAATAATACCCTGAACTGGCTCATCGGGAAGAGCTTTCGTAAGAATCCCGACGGGAAGCTGGCCTATGCCATGCGGGCGTACGTCTCCACCTTTATCGGTCAGTTTTTCGATAATTTTCTCTTCTCCATCATCGTTTTTACGATCTTTGCCCCCATTTTCTGGGACGGCTTTTTCTGGACGCCTCTCCAGTGCGCTATGTGCGCCTTGGCGGGGGCCGTGGCCGAGCTGATCATGGAGATCATCTTCTCCCCCGTGGGCTACCGTATGGTCCGAAGGTGGAAGGAGCAGAACGTAGGCCTTGCCTATCTGGAGCATAAGGAAAACCACTAAGGACTTTGCAGGAAAGGAGTCGCATATGAAAATTCTCATAACAGGCACTACCCAAGGTATCGGCCGTGCTATCGCCGTCAAGTTCCTTGAGGAGGGGCATGCCGTCTTTGGCATTGACCGCCGCGAGGGAAGCATTCACCACCCGAGCTATACCCACTATACCTGCGACATTCGGGACAGGGAGCATCTGCCAAGGCTGGATGGCGTAGAGATCCTCATCAACAACGCAGGCACCCAAAACGAGGACGACATCGATATCAACCTCAAGGCCCTCATCCACATGACCGAGACGTACGGCATCCAACCCGCCATCAAGTCCATTCTTCACATCGGCTCGGCCAGCGCCCATACGGGGGCGGAGTTCCCCCTGTACTGCGCCTCCAAGGGGGGTGTTTTGGCCTATACCAAGAACGTGGCCATGCGGGTGGCTGAGTACGGCGCAACCTGTAATAGTCTTGACCCAGGCGGTGTTTTCACCCCCCTCAATGACTGTGTTGTGAATGATCCCGAGCTGTGGGCACAGATCATGAACGAGACCCCCCTGAAGAAGTGGGCCACCCCCGAGGAGATGGCCGACTGGGCGTATTTTCTCACCGTTGTGAACACGTTCTGCACGGGTCAGAGCATCCTTGTGGACGGCGGCGAGTCCATCAATTACCACTTCGTCTGGAAGGATTGAGCTATTCGGGCCACGCCGGAGACCGCTGATGGTCCACTTTTTACCCATCGTGAGATTGGCGGGGCGGTAATTGGGAGAAAAAACAATAAAAAATCTCCAAAAAAACAAAATGTTCACAAAATAACCATATAAATTTTTTGAAATTTATAGTATAATGGAATGAAACCAAAAAGTGAGGTGATATCCCATGAATCTCCAGCCGAAGTATCACAGAATTCTCCTCAAGCTTTCGGGCGAGGCGCTGGCCAACGGAAAGAAGGATTCCATTCTGGATTTCACGTTTATTGACCAAGTGGCCGCCGTTTTGAAGAAGTGTCTGGCGGCAGGTGTTGAGATCGGTATCGTCGTGGGCGCAGGTAACATCTGGCGCGGCTCGACGGGACAGGTCAAGATGCAGAGAGCCCGTGCTGATCACATGGGTATGCTGGCTACCACCATGAACGCCATTGCCCTGTCGGATGCCTTCATCCGAAACGGTATGGATACCGTGGTCATGTCCGCCGTGGAAATGGATACCTACGCAGACCACTACACCGCTCGCCATGCCGACCGCCTCCTGAAGGAGGGCAAGATCTGCATCTTCGCCGGCGGTACGGGATCTCCTTACTTCTCCACCGATACGGGGGCTGCCCTCCGCGCCGCTGAGATCGGGGCTGACGCCATGCGCATGGCCAAGAACATCGACTACCTCTATACCGCCGATCCCCGCAAGGATCCCACGGCTACCCCCATCTACGACGTGACCTACGCCGAGATTCTGGAAAAGGATCTTCGCGCCTTTGATATGTCCGCCGTGATCTTCTGCAGAGACAACAGCATCGAGGCCTATGGCTTCGGCCTTGCAGACCCCGAGAACATCTACCGTGCCGTCATGGGTGAGCCCGTGGGTACGAGAATGCACAATTGATCAGGGCTGTGAAGACCTGCTCCGAGATCGGTTATATCAGGAACGTAAAACAAAACCGCAACATAGAAAGGAACTACCACCATGAAGTACAACACCAAGAACCTTGAGGGCAGAATGGATAAGGCGATTGCATCTTACGAGAGCAACCTTGCCGACGTCCGCGCCAGCCAGGCGAACGCCGCCGTGTTGAACCGTGTCACCTTTGATTACTACGGCTGCGCCACCCCCATCAAGGATATGGCCGCCATCTCCCTGTCGGATGCCCGCACGCTGGTCATCACCCCCTTTGATAAATCCACCCTGAAGGCCATGGAAAAGGCCATTCAGATGTCCGACGTGGGTATCAATCCCCAGAACGACGGTACCGTTCTCCGCCTCGTGTTCCCCCAGCTCACCGAGGAGCGCCGTAAGGCTCTCGCCAAGCAGGTGAAGGGCATGGGCGAGGACGCCAAGGTTGCCATCCGTAACATCCGCCGCGATGCCATGGACGAGACCAAGAAGGCCAAGAAGGACAACACCATGACCGAGGATGAGGTCAAGGATGCCGAGAAGGCCATCCAGGACGTCACCGACAAGTTCATCAAGAAGGTGGACACTCTGACTGCCGCTAAGGAGAAGGAGCTGATGGCTATCTGATAGCCTCACGGCTACCGGATACCACAGGCGACGGAGACGGCATGGCAGATTGCGCAGCCTCAAATCGGGATGGCGCAGACCCTAACCGCCTCCGCCATCTTTTCCCCAGAAAGGATGATACCATGCCCCTTTTCTCCAAAGGCTCAAAAAAGTCGACCCCCGAAACTCCCAAGGTTGACGAGCATTTTCGCCATATCGCCTTTATCATGGACGGCAACGGCCGTTGGGCCAAGAAGCGGGGGAAGCCCCGTGAGTACGGTCACAAGGCCGGCTCGGATACCTTCAAGACCATTTGCCAATACTGTTGCGAGGTGGGCTTCAAGGCCGTTACGGTCTACGCCTTCTCTACCGAGAACTGGAAGCGCCCCCGAGCCGAGGTGGATGCCATTATGGACATCCTTGATCACTACCTTGAGGAGCTGAAGCAGAACTACAAGCAGTATCACAGCCGATTCAAGTTCATCGGAGACCTGTCGGTGATGACCCCCGCTCTCCGTGAAAAGATCGTCTACGTGGAGGGCATGAATCAGGAATCCGACCAGATTCTCAATATAGCCTTCAACTACGGGGGACGATCCGAGATCACCCACGCCTTCAATACCCTGACCGCCGCCGGCAAAACCACCGTCAGCGAGGAGGATATTGCGGGGGCGCTCTACACCAAAGAGAGCGGGGATCCCGATATGATCGTCCGCACGGGCGGTGACCTCCGCATCTCCAATTTTCTTCTGTGGCAGGCGGCCTACGCCGAGCTGTACTTTACCGATAAGCTCTGGCCGGATCTGACCACCGCCGACGTGGATGACATCATTCGGGACTTCTACTCCCGCAAGCGTCGCTACGGCGGACTCTGATCGCTTACATCATCTGAAAGACAGGTACATACCATGCTGAAACGCATACTGACGGGCGTTGTTGCCTTCTGCTTTATTCTCGTGCCCGTGCTGCTCCTGGCAGATACCGTAGCCCTCCCCATCGGCGTTGCGGTCTTTGCGGTGATCGCCACCTACGAGATTTTGCATTGCGTCGGATTACATAAGAATCTGTGGCTTTCAGCCCCCATGTATCTTATGTCCGCCGCCATCCCCTTCGGTTTGCGGTATATGGCATCGGTTGCCATGGCGCTCCTGCCTGCGGTGATCTGTCTCCCTCTGCTGGTTTCCCTGGCGGCGGCTGTGTTTTCCCACGGCAAAGCCGATATCCGCGACGTGTCCTCGGTCTTCGTGCTGTGGCTCTACACGATCATCGGCTTTACGTCCCTGCTCATGATCCACGATCTCGTTGCGGGAGGCCGATACTTCTATCTCCTCGCCTTTATCGGCGCATGGGTCACGGACATCTTCGCTTACTTTACGGGAGTGCTCCTTGGAAAGCACAAGCTCATTCCCGACGTCAGTCCCAAAAAGACGGTGGAGGGAGCCGTTGGAGGTATTGTCTTCTGCGCGGCCGCTTTCGTGGGCTTCGGACTTCTGTATAATCACCTGTGGCTTGCCGAGGGAGGAACGCCTCTTCCCCTGTGGCTCATGGGTGTCGTGGGACTTCTCGTATCCCTCGTCTCCCAGATCGGTGACCTCTCCCTGTCCCTGCTCAAGCGCAAGTACGGCATCAAGGACTTCGGCAAGGTCTTTCCCGGTCACGGCGGCGTGATGGATCGCTTCGATTCGGTACTGGCCGTTTCTATCATGCTTCTGGTCTGCTTTGCGACCTTCAGCACCCTTGGCCTGTAACGGAGCATTCGTATGAAAAACCAAACCATTCAATCCTATCCCGATCTGATCATCCTGGGCTCTACCGGCTCGGTGGGTGAGCAGGCCGTGGACGTGGCCCGAGCCCACAAGATCCCCCTGCGAGCCGTCACCGCTCATCGAAGCGTGGCCGCCGTAGAGGCGCAGATCCGTGAGTTTCACCCCGATTACGCCGTTCTTACCGATGAGACCGCCGCCTCGGATCTCCGCACCCGTGTGGCGGATACCGACACCAAGGTGCTTTCTGGCTTCGAGGGCATTACCCACATGCTCCATACCGTGGAGACGGATAATCCCTTAGGTATTACCGTTGAAAACTCCATTCTCGGAGAGGCGGGACTCCTGCCTACTCTGGAAACGTTGAAGGCGGGGCACAAATTGGCCCTCGCCAATAAAGAATCCCTTGTCGTGGGCGGAGAGCTTGTTATGGCCCTCGCCCGTGAAAAGGGAACCACCATTCTCCCCGTGGACTCCGAGCATTGTGCCATTTTCCAATGTCTCCGCGCAGGACGATCCGAGGAGATCAACCGCATCCTGCTCACCGCCTCGGGCGGCCCCTTCTACGGGTACACGAGGGAGCAGCTGCAGGGTGTCACCAAGGCTATGACCTTGAAGCACCCCACCTGGACCATGGGCGCCAAGATCACCGTAGACTCCGCAACCCTGATGAATAAGGGCTTCGAGGTCATTGAGGCGGTGCATCTGTTCGGGGTCGCACCCGAAAAAGTGGAGGTCATCGTTCACCGTGAAAGCATGATCCACTCCATGGTGGAATATATTGATCATAGTATCATGGCTCAAATGTCCGTGCCGGACATGCGGCATTGTGTCCAGTACGCCCTGACCCACCCCCGCCGTCTTCCCGCAGGCGATACCCTTCCGCAAGCGGATCTGTTTGCGCTGGGGAAGCTCACCTTCGGACGCCCCGACACCGAGGCTTTTCCTCTGCTGGCGTTGGCTCGGGACTGCATCACCAAGGGCGGCGCCCTCCCCTGCGTGCTGAACGCTGCCAACGAGGTGATCGTGGCCGCCTTCCTCTGCGAGAGGATTCGCTTCTGCCAGATCTCCGAGCTGGTGAGCCGTGTGGTGGAGGAGCTGTCCTACGCCGCCGACTGGCATACCTTTGAGCGACTCATGGAGGCCGATCAGACCGCCCGTGAGGCAGCCGAGCATCTGATCCGCAGATAAATCCTTCCCCCATCGTAACCAACGGAGGTTATTCCATTCAATATGGCCATTCTCAGAACCCTGTTCTATTTAGCGCTTACCTTCTTCCTCATGGGCATTCTCATTTTCGTCCATGAGCTGGGACATTACCTCACCGCCCGCGCCTGCAAGGTGACCATTCATGAGTTCTCCTTGGGCATGGGTAAACGAATCGCAGGCTTTACGTCCAAGAAAACGGGCATCCAATACTCTCTCCGTCTGTTCCCCATTGGAGGCTACGTCTCCATGGCGGGTGAGGACGAGGATAAGGAGGGAGAGGCGGACGATCCCAACGCCTTCAATAAGAAAAACGTGTGGCAGCGCCTCCTCATTCTGGTGGCGGGTGCGGCCATGAACGTGATCACGGGCTTCTTGGCGATGCTCATTCTGGTAGGCGGCATGACCGTCTCCGGATATAAACTTCCTTCCACTACCGTGGCAGAATTTACCCCCGGCGCTCCCAGCTACGTGACCGGATTGGAGACGGGCGATCGCATCCTTCGGGTGGACGGTGTCCGTGTTCATACGGGCTATGACCTATCCTACGAGATCATGTTCAACGGCTACAAGCCTGTGGACGTTCTGGTGGAGCGGGAAGGG
Source organism: Clostridia bacterium (assembly GCA_017532045.1). GTDB lineage: Bacteria > Bacillota > Clostridia > Oscillospirales > CAG-272 > CAMEON01. The sequence continues at coordinate 17,137 of JAFXJW010000066.1, forward strand.
CAGGAGCTTTTGATCCCAGACGTTATGTTCCCCTCGGGCATTGAGGACGGAATCGAGCTTGGCAGTATGGATTTCTACGTGCTGTCTGAAGAGTCCACCGTCGGCAACGTCCTGAAAACAACCCTCTGGCGATCGCTTTCCTCCATCAAAATGGTCTTTGATTCCATAGGAGGTATCATTTCGGGTCGCTTTACCCTGGCCGCCATGTCGGGCCCCATCGGGGTGTCCTCGGCGGTGGCCGACGTGGCCTCCCAGCCCATGGCGGTATGGAATATCCTGTACCTCTTCGCTCTCATCGCCATGAATCTGGGTGTCATGAATATGCTCCCCATCCCCGCTCTGGACGGCGGCCGTGTGTTCTTCCGCATCATTGAGATCCTTCGCTTCGGTAAACCCGTCAATCCCAAATTGGAGGCGACGGTTCACGGCCTCGGCATGACGCTTCTGCTTATGGCAACCGTCGTTATTGCCTGTAAGGATCTGTTCCAGATCTTTTGACGGAGGTGACAGACATATGAACTATAACGCCATACGCCGCCGTACCCCTGAGGTCAGTATCGGTAAGGTCGTCATCGGCGGCAGAAACCCTATCGCCATCCAGTCCATGACCAACACCGATACCCGTGACACAGCCGCTACCATCGCCCAGATCAAGGCGCTGGCCTCGGCGGGGTGCGATATCGTCCGCATCACCGTTCCCGATGAGGAGGCGGCGAAAACCATCCTCGCCATTAAGGAGGAGGGAATCACTACCCCCATCGTGGCCGATATCCATTTCGATTACAAGGCCGCCCTCAGGTGCGCCGAGTACGGCGTGGATAAGATCCGCATCAACCCAGGCAACATCGGAGACGATGATCGGGTGGGGGCGGTGGTGGATGCTTGTAAAACCAAGAATATTCCCATTCGCATCGGGGTCAACAGCGGCTCGCTGGAAAAGCACATTCTGGCCAAATACGGCGCTCCCACCCCCGAAGCCCTCTGCGAGAGCGGCCTGTATCACGCCTCTCTCTTGGAGAAATTCGACTATACAAACATCGTCATTTCCATCAAGGCCTCTTCCGTGCAAAGTATGATCGCCGCAAACCGCCGGCTGGCAGAGGCTTGTCCCTATCCCCTCCACCTGGGTGTCACCGAGGCGGGCGGTACGGAAATGGGACAGATCAAGTCCGCCACAGGCATCGGCGCCCTTCTCTGTGACGGCATCGGCGATACCATCCGTGTCTCCTTGACTGCCGATCCCCTCCGTGAGGTGGATGCCGCCCGCAAGATTCTCACAGCGCTGGAGATGGAGGGACAAAGCGGTCTGCAGATCGTCTCCTGCCCCACCTGCGGTCGTACCAAGATCAACCTCATTGATCTGCATGCCCGTTTCGAGGACGCCGTCCGCGCCGAAGGGCTGGACAACCTCCCCGTGAAGGTCGCCCTGATGGGTTGCATCGTCAACGGCCCCGGCGAGGCCCGTGAAGCCGATATCGGCATTGCGGGAGGTAAAGGGGAAGCACTCCTGTTTGCCAAGGGACAGATCATTTGCAAGATCCCCGAGGGGGAGATCATTCCGATCCTGATCGGAAAATTGAAGGAAATGAAGCAGTAAGACGAACACGCCGTCAGGATGTGGACGAGCTTGCTTTTCATCCATAATATTATAATATACGATTTAAAACATGCCCGCGGGATACCACCCCCCGCAAAAATGAAAGTGAAAGCTGATTATGAAGACCGTACTTGAAATCCTGAATCGTTATCAGCCAGATTCAACGGCCCGCGCCATACTGGAGCGAGCAGAGAATCCCGTGGTGCGCGCCGACAAAGAGAATCGCGCCCTGCAAATGGAGCTGGACTTTCCCCGCTTGGTGGATAAGGAGGACTTTACCGCATAGAGGAGGACGTGGCCAAGGCCTATGAATTGCGCTATGTCAAATTCCTCCCTCACTACCCCGCCGAGCTGTTCACCGCCGACTACGTCCCCGAGCTTCTCAAGGAGACCGAGCGAGTAGGCGTTGTGGCGAGAGGCTTCTTCCGTACCTACCGCTACGAGCTGGCGGGAAGCAAGCTGATCCTCCGCATCCCCTTTTCTGAGGCGGGTATTCAGCTCATCCGAAGCGCCCGTACCCCCGATATTATGGGGCGTATCCTACATAGCGAATTCGGACTGGATATACACGTCAGCATTGAGATCTCCGAGGATTTCCACGAGGAAATGATGAGCGAGAATCAGGCAGAACGTCTGGCCGCCATGGATCGGCAGATCATGGAGGCTGACCGCCAGTATTCCATGTCCCAGGCCGAGCGCAGAGCCGAGGCTCTGGGTAGTCAGTCCCCCAAGACCCAAGAGCAGCCCGAGATCCTCCCCCGTGTTCACTCCCTCTTTGATGAGAAGAGCGGTGCGGTGCATACCCCCACCGTAAAGGATGGCCGCGTGAAGATCGGATTCATGGACTTCGATATTTCTCAGCCGAGCTTCGCCGTGGGCGGTCAGTTCGACATCATCCCCACCCCCCTGTCCGCCATTGATAAGCCTATGAGGAATATCGTGGTGCTGGGTGAGGTCTTTGGCTTTTCCAAAGAGCCTACCCGTCAAGGGGACAAGTTCAACATTACCTTTGATATTACCGACAACTCCGCTTCCGTTGAGGTGCGGTGCATCGCTACCCCCGAGGAGGCCGACAACATCTGCAAGGTGGTGTCCAACGGTGCGGCGGTGGCCATGCGCGGCTACACCAAACGAGAGCTTCGACGTGATAAAACCGAGGGCCCCGACCTTCTCTTCTACCATAACGCCATTGCGGGTATCAAACGGATCCTCCGTAAGGATCAGGCAGAAAAGAAGCGAGTGGAGCTTCACGTACATACCCAAATGTCCTCCATGGACGCCATCATTCCCCCCGCCGATCTGGTCAAGCAGGCGAGTAAGTGGGGACATCCCGCCATTGCCATTACCGACCACGGTAACGTCCAGGCCTATCAGGACGCCATGCTGGCCGCCGAGAAGATCGGACAAAAGGTCATCTGGGGCATGGAGGCCTACTTCGTCAACAACACCGCCTCTGCCCTCTACGGTGAATGCCCCGGACATATGAACGGGGAATCCGTGGTGTTCGATATTGAGACCACAGGTCTTTCGGTGCAGAATTGCCGCATTACAGAGATCGGTGCCGTCAAGATTAAGGACGGACAGGTGCTGGATACATTCAATACCTTTGTAAACCCCGAACAGCCCATTCCCGAGGAGATCGTGAGGCTCACGGGCATTACCGATGATATGGTGAAGGACGCTCCCTCCGAGGGAGAGGCCCTGAAATCCTTCTTTGACTTCCTCGGTAAACGGTCGGATACAGGCGGAGACATCCTGCTCATCGCCCATAACGCCGATTTCGACACGGGTTTCATCCGTGCCGCCGCCGTGCGACAGGGAATGGAGTTCAAGAACCCCTACCTCGATACCCTGGCTCTTGCCCGCTTCCTCCTCCCCAATCTCAAAAACCACAAGCTGGATACCGTGGCGGATCATTACAGGCTGGGGAAGTTCAACCACCACCGTGCCTGCGACGATGCCGCTATGCTGGCCGCGATCTACTTCTGTATGCTCCGTGATCTGGATGATCAGGACGTGCGAACCTACGATAAGCTGGTTTCGGAGATGGCGGAGAAGACCGACCCCCTCAAGCTCCGCCCCTACCATCAGGTGCTGCTGGTCAAGAACAAGACGGGGCTTAAGAACCTTTACAAATTAGTTTCCTACAGTTATTTAAAATATTACCGCCGCAATCCCCGTATTCCGAAAACCGAGCTGGAAAAGCACCGTGAGGGACTTTTGGTCGGCTCTGCCTGCGAGGCGGGCGAGTTGATGCGAGCCATCATTGACAACCGCCCCGACGCGGATATCGCCGAGATCGTCAAGTTCTACGACTATCTGGAGATCCAACCCATCTGCAACAACCGCTTCCTCATCGAGGAAGGAAGGTTCAAGGATGAGGAGGAGCTTCGCAACCTGAACCGTAGGGTCGTGGCGCTGGGTGAGCAGTACGGTAAGCCCGTGGTCGCCACCTGCGATGCTCACTTCCTCAATCCCGAGGATGACGTATACCGAAAGATCTTGCAAGCCGGCATGAAGTTCAAGGACTTTGATAAGGATAGCGGCCTCTACCTCCGTACCACAGAGGAAATGCTGGAGGAATTCGCCTATCTGGGCGAGGAAAAGGCCTATGAGGTGGTGGTGACCAACACCAACATGATCGCCGATATGATCGAGCCAGACGTCCGCCCCTTCCCCAAGGGTACCTTCAACCCCCATATGGACGGCGCCGACGAGGATCTGGAGCGCATCTGCTACGAAACCGCCAAATCCCGCTACGGAGATCCCCTTCCCGAGGTGGTTCGCGACCGTTTGGAGCGTGAGCTTCCTTCCATTATTAAGAATGGCTTTGCGGTGCTGTACATGATCGCCCAAAAGCTGGTGGCCTACTCGGAATCCCAAGGATACTTGGTGGGCTCCCGTGGCTCGGTGGGATCATCCGTCGTTGCCAATCTGGCAGGCATCTCCGAGGTCAACCCCCTCCCCCCCCACTATTGGTGTCCCGACTGTAAGTATTCCGACTTTGAGACCGCAAAAAAGATCAAGGTGTTCTCGGGGTTTGATCTTCCCGATAAGATCTGTCCCAATTGCGGTCGCAAGCTGAACTACGACGGTCATGACATACCCTTTGAAACCTTCCTTGGCTTCTACGGTGACAAATCCCCCGATATCGACCTGAACTTCTCAGGCGAGGTACAGGGACGAGTCCATAAGTACACCGAGGAACTGTTCGGCGCTGAAAACGTCTTCCGTGCCGGTACCATTGGCGCCCTGGCGGACAAAACCGCTTATGGATTTGTCATGAAGTATCTGGAGGACAAGGGCATCAGTGTCAACCGCGCGGAGGCTAACCGCCTCACCGCTCATTGCGTGGGTGTCAAGCGTACCACGGGTCAGCATCCCGGCGGTATCGTGGTCGTGCCCAAGCATCTGGAGATCTACGATTTCTGCCCCGTACAGCATCCCGCCGACGACCCCAACTCGGATATCGTGACCACCCACTTCACCTTCGAGTATCTCCACGATACGCTTCTGAAGCTGGACGAGCTTGGCCACGATATGCCCACCAAGTACAAGTATCTGGAAAAGTACTCCGACACCTCGGTCTTGGACGTGCCTATGAACGACCGCTCCATCTACGAGCTGTTCCTTGGCACGAAGCCCTTGGGGGCATCTCCCGAGGAGATCGGTTGTACGCTGGGTACGCTGGGACTTCCCGAGCTTGGTACACGATTCGTCATCAAGATGCTGGAGGAATGTAAGCCCCAGACCTTCTCGGATCTGCTTCAGATCTCGGGATTGTCTCACGGTACCGACGTGTGGACGGGCAACGCCCAGGAGCTGATCGCGAGTAAGACCTGTACTATCTCGGAGGTTATCGGTACTCGAGATGATATCATGCTGACCCTCATTCGTTACGGTGTTGAAAAATCCCATGCCTTTAAGATCATGGAAATGGTTCGTAAGGGCAAGGGGCTGACTCCCGAGTTTGAAGCCGAAATGCGTGAGGTTGGGGTGCCGGACTGGTACATCGCATCCTGTAAAAAAATCAAGTACATGTTCCCCAAGGCCCACGCTGCCGCCTACGATATGTCGGCTATCCGACTGGGCTGGTATAAGGTACATATCCCTCTGGCCTTCTACTGCGCCATGTTCACCGTTCAGCCTCTTGGCTTTGACGGCGCGCTGGTCATGAAGGGCAAAAACGCCGTGGCGGCGCATATCGCCGACATTGAAAGGCGGTCCCAGCGCAATGAAGCCTCCCCCAAGGAGGTGCAGAGCCTGCCCGTTCTTCAGCTGGTCAATGAGGCCTATGCCCGCGGTATCCGCTTCCTCCCTGTGGATCTGGAAAAATCCACCGCTGATGAGTACGTTCCCGAGAACGGGCGCATCCGCCTGCCCTTTGCCTCTCTGGCAGGACTTGGTGAGAACGCCGCCGCCAACATCGTGGCCGCTCGAGAGCGAGAAGCCTTCTTCTCGGTGGAGGATCTCAAGACCCGCGCCAAGCTCACCAGCGCCGTGGTAGATATTCTGCGGCAGAATCACGTGCTGGACGGAGTCAATGAGACCGACCAGATGACCATGCAGTTTTAAGTAAATGTAAAATGCAAAATTCGAAATGCAAAATCAAGAACGCATGATTCGAATGAAGCGACATCCTCAGTCTGCATAGACCTCTATGTAAAAGATTGTTGCACCTTGCTGCAAGGCCGTCTCACCCCAGATTCCCACTTCCATTTTGCATTTTGCACTTTGCATTTTGCATTCAAAAAGGAGTGCCTCATGCATATCCCTACCTCCCCCACTACCTACATCGACGTTCTCCCCTTTGAGGAGGCTCTGCGAGAGGCGCTGATCCCCCATCCCGACTACGAGGTGGCCGATTGGCTCTACGTTCCCAACCGTTACGACGAATACCGATACGTACTGGGCACGAGAGGGAAGCGTCCCATCATTTGCGTGGGCATCAACCCCTCTACCGCCGCTCCCAACGCCCTTGACCCTACCCTTAAATCCGCCCAGCGGATCGCTCTGGCCAACGGTTACGATTCCTTCCTTATGTTTAATGTGTATGCCCAACGGGCCACCCGCCCTGACGATATGGAGCGGGAGCGGAACGAGTGGCTTCACGCCGAGAACATGAAGGCCTTTGCGTACCTGTTGTCCCTTACAGGGGAGAAGCCCGCTGTGTGGGCCGCATGGGGGGCCATCATAGAGAAAAGACCCTATCTTATAGACTGTGTCCGAGAAATGACGGAAATCGCTGACCGCGCGGGTGCCACCTGGTACCACGCAGGCCCTATTTCGGTCAAGGGACATCCTCACCATCCGTTGTATCTTAAGAGCGATACGCCTCTTGAGTTCTTCGATACAAACGCATACCTTCGCATTCTATTCCATCCTTAATGCCTCATTCGTACGAGAAAGGAAAAAATCATGAAACGTATTCACTTTATCCGTCTCCTTTTGGTTATAGCGCTTGCGCTGCTGGTCGTTGTGGCCGCCGTAGCCTGTGATCGGGGAGATCAGCCCGCCACTGTCGACACCACCGCCGAAGACACGACTGTGGAGACCGGTGCTAATACCGGTACCGAGACAGAAACAGAGACAGAGACAGAGACCGAAACCGAGTCCGAGTCTGTAACCGAGGCGAAAACCGAGGCCGCGACTGCGCCTGAAGACCCTGTTTTCTATTCGTCTGACGTGACGCTTGCTCGCTACAACGGTCAAGGCGCTGCTCCCAACTTCCTGTACTGGAATACCGATGGTAGTTTGAATTTCGGCCAGAAATTTAATCTCGGTAAGTACCCCCTGAAGCAGGTTGTCATTGATTCGGTTGGAACTTATTACGGTACAACCAATGTCTGGACCTTTACGATCTGGCAGTGGGATACCAATTACATAAGCACGGTCAATAGTACTCCGCTTTATGAGTATACGGGTTATGATCTCGCCGACTGTACCGATCTGGTTGTTGACATTCCCGAGGATAAGGTGATCACGGGTGTGGTTTACTATGAGATCCGGGTGTTGGAAAGCGACGGTCAGAACGATGGCGGCGGTGTGTCCAGCTTTATGCCCTGGCTCGGTAGCGCTCCTCTGAAGGGCCTCGTTTCCTACATAAACGGTATGCCGGCTCTCAATCATTACGCCGCCCACATTGTGATCGATCTTGTCGAGGTGGTTGAGACTCAGCCTGAGTCTGAAGAGGATTCCACTCCCGAGACAGACGCTCCCCTTGAGAACTGCGACGAGATCGTGTTGGGCGAGCTTGTCAACCAGAATCAAACCCATAACAAGTGGGGAGGATTGCCTTTCGGACAGAAGTTTGACATTGGTGATGAGTACGCGCTTAAGAGACTGGTCATCAACAATCTGTCTACCCTTGTGGACGGTGAGAATACCTGGACGCTTAAGTTCTGGCAATGGAATGCGAGCAGCGCCGTTACGACCTACAGCGCGCCCCTCTATGAGGTCTCCGGTAAGAATCATCTCAACGGTCAGGACTTTGTGGTGACCATTCCTGATGACGTTCTGCTTACCGGTGAGATTTATTACGAGCTTCTCTATACGTCCGGTGGCACAGGCTTTACCGGTTGGGTTGCTGAAAAAACCATTGACGGCCTTCTCAGCTTTGTGAATGGTGACCTGACTCCCCAAAACTTTGCCTCCACCATCTATGTTACCTCTGTTGACAACGTCTCTCAGGATAGTGAGACCGAAATCGATTCCGAGACCGCCGGCACGCCTGAGCCCACGCCCGTAGGCCCGAATGTCTCTGTGAATTATCCCTCCTCCTCCCTGCCCGACTACAACCAGTACACCTCCGCTTCCCGTATTCATGAGGTGCTGAGCAGCCGTAAGACCTACGCTTTTGTGGTTGGCGGCGAGAAGTACTATGTCAACGGTATTTTGACTACCGGGGGAAATAACGTGGCCTCCTCTGCTGCGGGCGGAGCTGTGAATCTGAATCCCTCCGCATTGAGCGCTCTCGTCGGCAAGACCGTGACAGGAACTACCCCTACGGCTGTTGCTGCTGAGTTGGGTATGAGCGTAGCTATTTATGATTACAAGCTGGTGCTGTTCTATGAGGGTGAGGCTCCTCTCCATACCTTCGACGATCTGTATACCTTTGAGGCCATGTACCTGTACATGACGAATGCTTCCGAGACCGAGATCCTCAATGCCTTCATTGATCTCCCCTCCCGTATTTCCAATAACGCCACCAACACCGTGTTCTACACGGCCTCCGATATGAACCTGGGCGTTCAGACCTCCATCTACTATGCCCAGATGGGCCAGACTAACGGTCTGCTCGTCGGTCCTGCCCTGGTGGCCGGTGAGGGTAAGCATGAAGACAACTTCACCACCGTCCGCATCTACAATAACCAGCAGATGTGCATCACCCAGTTCCTGGCATTCGACGTGTCTGTGAAGGGTGGTGTTCAGGTCGCCGCCGCTCAGGTCGGTAATGAGACCCTCATCGCTACCGCCGCCTTCTCTGCTCACGACGGCAAGAACGGAGACGTTCGTGTGTTTGATGCATTCGGTCTGCTCCGTATGACCATCAACGTCCGTGACTTCATGGAAGGCCCCTACACCATCGTGACCGGACACTTTGCAGACGGCGCAGAGAATGAGGTGCTGATGATCATGTCTCAGAACACCGATGCGAAGGGTAGACTCCGTTACGCCATCGTCTCTCTCTCCACCGGCTCTGTGATCGCTATGCACACGCTGGATTGCGCATTTGCCGGCGCAAATGCTCCCGTGCAGGTTTCTGTCCGCAATAGTGGCAATACCGACAGCGTGATCCTGTACTTCAGCACCGTTCAGGCTGTATTCGAGGGTAATGCTCTCGCACCCGTTCTCCAGAACACGCATCTCAACCTTCCCACCAACACGATCGGCATTTCCGCCTCCAATATGGAGGGTCAGAAGTACACCGTCTCTCTCTCCGTCGAGGAGGGAAGCGAGAATCTGTCCTTCCTGACGGTTTATGATGAGAATGCTTCGGCTACCAAGATGGACATTGGCTTCCGTGAGAACCGTTTCTTCTTCTATGCGGTTGATCCGAAGATCAATGCCATTGGAACGATGAACGACGATAAGTACGTATCTCTGGGTCGTTTCGCTCACATTCGTACCGATGACTCCGATAACGGCGTTGTGAACATGCTGGGTGGATTGAATTCCAAGCAGGTGGACGCACTCTTTGACTCGGCAACGTATGAGCAGTACGCCTCCACCCAAACGTCTCTGTACATGAAGCTTTTGGACGTTCAGTACGTTTTCCTGGAGCCTTGCTTTACTCACCGTTGGCACGCAAGCTATGCGGCCGTCCAGTCTCTGTACGATTACAGAGATCCCGTGACCGGTGAATGGAAATACATCTCCGTTGATGCCAAGGGTGTCCATCAGGGCTACGTTGAGGCCTTTGAAGACACCGGAACATCCAGCTTCTACGTAGGTACCTACGCCGACGGTATTCTGGAGACGGCAAAGCTTCGTATCTATCCTCTCCGCTCCTTCCTGCAGGGAACGGCTCTGGCCTTCCGTGGCGACGGCGCGAACCCCGAGCATATGATCGGTGTTTCTCCCGTTCACGAGCAGGAGATCACCATAACAGGTTCTGCAGGTGACCACAACCCCTATATGGTCGAGGGCTTCCGCGGCCATCTGCTGGAGCGTTACGGCAGCGTAGAGAACATCAACGCGCTCTTCGGCACTCGTTTTGCAGACCGTGCGGCTATTGATGCTCCCAGAAACGGAAATCGCGGTGCTTGGGATAAGTTCGAGGGCGATTACTTTGAGGAGTGGATCATGTACAACCGCTACATTGTATCCAAGCGCCTCATGGAGGCCTACCGCGAGGCTCTGCTGGCCGGTTATCCTCCCGAGTCCATTTCGGCTCACTCCGCTCCCGAGGAGATCTTCGATAATAAGACTCTGAGCGCTACCAATACGGATAAGAACTTCCGCCTGTCTCCCACCGACGTTGTCCTGTCTTGCGGTACGGCTTACGGCGGTACTCGCTACGGTAACAGAGCTCTTAACGCAAACATCGTCGTCAACGCTCACAAGATGGGTCATAGCAACATCACTCTGGGTGAGTATTGCTCCAATGAGAAGCAGACGAACTCCTGGCCCTTCCAGACTCAGGAGGATGCCAATAACAACGCCTATACCTATCTTAAGAACTATTGGGATAACGGCTTGCGCATGGTTCACGTCGTTACCACCGAAAATGCCTTTGTCCCTGCAGAGATTTATGCCTTCCAGAGACTGATCGATGCAAACCAGGCCCGTCCCGGCTACACCGGCGGTACCACCAATTCCGTCAGCGTGAGTATGCAGGGTAAGCGCTATAACATCGTTCAGATCGGCGCAGGCGCAGACAGCGATAGCACGGGTCTTCTGAAGTCTATTGATTCCGAGGGCAAGTGGGAAGGCACCGTATATCTCGTACCCTTCCACACCAAGGTCAATTCCACTGAGATCACGGGCCTGAATACCCCTGTGAGCGGCAAGAAGAATCAGTTCTCCACCGGTGTTCTCTCTACCATGAAGAACTCCGATCAGGCAGAGATCACCTTCCTCGCGCGCAAGCAGGGAAGTGGACGCGCATGGGTTGAGATCTCCGTTTACCATCAGGGCTACCTGTTGGAGGATTCCACCTCCGTTTACGAGCTGACGGGCACCATGACCCCCTACCGTTACGTTCTGTCCAACCAGCTCTACGAGAGCGGCCTGGAGATCAAGATCACCTTCCATACTGAATCGGGTAATCCCATGGATTCCATTGTTGTGGAGAACATGTGCGGTACTCTCCAGACCGAGATGGCCTTCTATCCCTACTACGGTGAGAAGGTTGCTAAGAACAAGGCCCACGTGGGCGGCGTTACCTTTGATCTGCTTGATCGCAGCATGCTTGGCTAATTGCTTTCATTCAACCCAGTTTTTCGTATTCTCTTCGAATCTCGATGCCCTACTCCCATGAGAAAGGAAAAATTTTTATGAAACATTTCTATTTGATTCGATCCCTCGTTATTCTGGTGTTTGCGGTGCTGATCGTATTGGGTATTTCGTCCTGTGACAACAAGACTGACGTTCTATCCAACGAGGATACCGACCAACCTGCCGAGACCACCGTCGTGCTTGACAAGATCATGGTCAAGCCCGCCGAGACCACCGCCGAGCCCGACGAAACCACCGCCGAGCCCGACGAGACCACCGCCGAGCCCGACGAGACCACCGCCGAGCCCGACGAAACCACCGCCGAGCCCGACGAGACTACCGTCGAGCCCGACGAGACTACCGTCGAGCTCGACGAGACTACCGTCGAGCCCGACGAGACTACCGTCGAGCCCGACGAGACTACCGTCGAGCCCGACGAGACTACCGTCGAGTTCGACGAGACCACCGCCGAGCCCGACGAGACTACCGTCGAGTTCGACGAGACCACCGCCGAGCCCGAGACCACTGCGTGTGTTCACGAGTATGAGGCTGTGGTAACACCCCCCACCTGTACCGCCGGAGGCTACACAACACATATCTGTGATTGTGGCAATTCCTTTGTTGACAGCTACGTTGCAGCGAACGGTCACAACTATGTGGCCGGCTCCTGTACCGTGTGCCAGGCTACGAAAATGGCATGGGATCAGAGCGGGGATATTGTGACCGTCCAGAACGTTGATTTCGTTTTCGCTGATGATTATAATGATCAGATGTTCATGTATACCGGTAGCTTCGATCAGTGGGATAAGATCGCCAACGTTACGGATGCTACCGTTCAGACCCTTACTTATTGGGGGTGGGTCGGCATTGCGGCCGATACAGCCGGCTCCTTTGGCTACTCCATTGACGGAGGCGCGCCTATTTATGACGCAAGCTTTACCCTGCTTGTGGATAACGAGGCTGTTCTTGCAGCCGCTCGGGCGAATAACGCCGCTACCACACATGCGCTTAATTTCGGTATCGTCATCGACGTAGCGGATATGATCGGAACGCATACCGTTGAAACGCTCTATAAGGATGCCAACGGTAACGTCGCTGTACTCTGTACGTTTACCGTCGTGAAGGCCGATCCTAACGCATGGACCATCGTTCTTTCTCAGTATGACGGCGTTGGCGATGCAGAGAACGGCTGGAAGATCCATAATAGCTACGGCTCTCAGCCCTTTGGTCAGAGATTTGACATAGGTGATTGTGCCCTGAAGCAGATCGTTGTCAACAATCTGGCTAACTTTGACCAGCCCGTCAATTCCTGGACTGTTAAGATCTGGGCGTGGAACACCGACTACGCAACCACTGTTGCCGCCACCGCGCTCTATGAGGTCAGCGGTGAGAACTGGCTCGGTAGTAGTGATTTTATCATTAGTATTCCCGACGGTACGGAGATCACCGGCGAGATCTACTATGAGATTCAGTACACAGGCGCGCAGGCCTTTACCGGCTGGATCGGCAGCTCTCCTGCCGAGGGTCTTGTTACCTATGTGAACGGCGGAACCGTTGCCCCCAACCACTATGCCGCCAGCATCGTCGTCATTCTTGCTGACGAGTCCGAGACAGAGGCCGAGACGTCTCCCGCCCCCACCCCTTCTGAGCAGACCCTCGTTCTGTCTGAATACATCGGTTTTGGAACTCCCGCCGGCGCAAACGCTCATAATCTCTTGGGTAATGTACCTATGGGTCAGAAATTTGACATCGGTGAGTATGCTCTGAGAAGGCTCACCATTACTAAGCTGGCTACCTACGGTACTAACACCAACACTTGGACCATCAAATTCTGGCAGTGGAACGGAAACTATGCAAGGACTACGTATAGTATGCCTGTTTACGAGATATCCGGATCTAACCATAATGACGGTCAGGATTTTGTCATTAATATTCCCAATGACGTTGTGCTGACAGGCGAGATTTATTACGAGCTCTACTACACAAGCGGCACGGCTTCCTTTACCGGCTGGAATGGTGGTACCGCCATCTCCGGGCTCGTTACCTACCTGAACGGAGCTCTTAGCGCAAATCATTACGCTTCCAGCGTGTACGTTGTCCGTCTGAATGATTCTGAGGGTGATGAGGAAATTGAAACGGAGCCCGTAGGTGAGCCTGAGACCGAGCCCGATTACGACGGCCCCTTCGTTTCGGAGAATTACCCCTCCTCCACCTTGCCCGATTACAACCGGTACACTACGGTTGCCCGCATTCAGGAGGTGCTGAGTAGTCGCAAGACCTGGGTCATTGCCACAGGCTCCTCTGCTCGGAAATACTACGCAAATGGTGTGCTGACAGAGAACGGAAATAATCTGGGCTTCACCAACGCCAATGGCAGCATAACCCTGAATTCTTCTAAGCTGAGCGACCTCTTTGACGTTGAAGTGACGGGCTCTACCCCCTTGGCTGTTGCCGCTGAATTGGATATGGGCGTCATCGTGTATGACGGCAAGCTGGTTTTGTTCTACGAGGGAGACCTTCCTTTCCATACGTACGACGATATGTACACCCTCGAGGCTATGTACCTGTACATGACCGATGCCTCCGAGACCGAGATCTTGAATGCCTTTATTGATCTCCCCTCTCGTATTTCCAATAACGCCAGCAATACCGTATTCTATACCGCCTCTGACCTGAATCTGGGCGTTCAGACCTCCATCTATTTTGCGCAGATGGGTCAGACCAACGGCCTGCTCGTTGGCCCTTCCCTGGTCGCCGGTGAAGGGAAGCACGCAGACAATTTCACCACCGTCCGCATCTTTAACAACCAGCAGATCTGCATTACCCAGTTCTTGGCCTTTGATGCATCCGTAAGGGGAGGCGTTCAGGTTGCCGCCGCTCAGGTTGGTAGCGAGACCCTGATTGCTACGGCGGCCTTTGCCAATCATGCCGGTACCAACGGGGACGTCCGTGTATTCGATACCTTTGGTCTGCTCCGTATGACCATCAACGTCCGGGACATCATTTCCGGCCCTTACACCATTGCAACCGGCCATTTCGCCGAGGGCGTGAATAACGAGGTGCTGCTCATAGCCTCCCAGACC
>JAFXJW010000067.1 GCA_017532045.1 Clostridia bacterium
CGCAGGTGGCGGACTTCTTAAAGGGCTTGTCGGAGGTCAGGCCGCTCTCGTACATGGTGTAGAGGATGCGGCGGTGGACGGGCTTCAGACCGTCCCGGACATCGGGCAGGGCACGGCCCACGATGACGGACATGGCATAGTCGATGTAGCTGTCCTTCATCTCCTTGACCAGCTCGGATTCCACGATCACCTGATTGGGGAATGCGATATCCTCCGGTCTGTAGTCTTTGTTCTTGCTCATAGTATCGTAGCTCCTTTACAGGATTGCGTTTGCTCATAAAGCCTCCCTCTCCGAGGGAGGTGGCACCGCCACAGGCGGTGACGGAGGGAGTTTGCCGCGGGCGGATATGGAATCCGCCCCTACGGGGTTATTGCTCCTTCCGTATTCGTAGGGGCGATTCACGAATCGCCCGAAACGTGGGTCATAGAACAACGTAGGACGGGCCGATGTGGGCATCGGCCCCTACCATGTTCATTTCTATCTTAGATAAAGCTCAAAGGTCCGTCTTCTCTGGCGCTTTTACGAAGGAGTCTCACCACGTAGATCACCAGCCCGATGAAGTAGGGGTAGAAGATCCAGCCGAAGCCCACCAGCAGGAAGTCGTAGAACCCGTGGAGGACGGCGGCGGTGAGCCAGGCCCGTTTCATGGTAGACCGGGCCTGCTGCCGCTGACCCAGAGTCTCCAGCCACTTGGCGGTACCCACCCCAACGCCCATGACCACGCCGAACATGGCATGGCCGGGGATGGAGAAGATGGCCCGGAGGACAGCGGTGGAGAAGCCGTTGGACAGGACGTACATCACGTTCTCCACGGCGGCAAAGCCCAGGGAGACGAAAACGGAGTAGACCACCGCATCAAAGCGGAAGTTGAAGTTGGGGTCGTTCCAGGTGTTTTTCTTCAGCACCCGGTACTTGACCCCCTCCTCTATGAACCCCGGGATGCAGAAATAGGACAGGAAGAGGTAGCCCAGATAGCTCCAGGGGAAGAAATCCACAAACTGGGCGGCCAGCAGCTCCAAAATCAGGATGGGGAACATGGCCAGCAGACCCTTGAAGAAGAGCCCCATCATCATGCGGGGGGGCTCCTGCTCGATCTTATCCATGCGGTAGATCACCAGCAGGAGAACAGCCGGCGGGATGAGAGCCGCCAGGATGAGGAAAAGTGCGGCTGTTAATGTCATAGAAAAAGCCTCGCAGAGTTTCAGTTTCTCAAAGAGCCTGTGATATTGGCAGTACCTCAGGCTCCCTTGTGTAAAGGGCGCGACGCGTGAAGAAAACATGCCGGGGGCATGTTTTTAGCCAAAGCGGGAAGCAATCTATGATTGCGACCCGGGCCGAAGGCTGGCAGCGCGAAGCGCTGACTGAGGGATTGTGCTTTGTTGGTAGGCTTACAACCCCTCCGTCTCGCCTTAGGCGAGCCACCTCCCCTTGCACAGGGGAGGCTTATTTCTCCCAAAAGTCAGATGTCGAGATTTACCACATACTTCGCATTCTGCTCAATGAACTCCTTACGGGGCTCCACCTTCTCGCCCATGAGGATGGTGAAGATCTCGTCGGCCTTCACGGCGTCTTCCAGGGTGATCCGGCGGAGGGTACGGGTCTCGGGGTTCATGGTGGTCTCCCACAGCTCCTC
>JAFXJW010000068.1 GCA_017532045.1 Clostridia bacterium
CGGATCAATAATAACAAGGCGTGGCTTGTACCGCTTTATCGTTGCCATAAAATCGTCATAGCCGTCTGTAAAGTTCATTCCCTCGGAGTCCATGCAATCAAGGATATAAACCCTCTGCAAGTCCGCTCCTGACGCAATGAGCCTTTTTTTCAGTAGTTCGCCTCTGTCCTCTGCCGATATAATCAGAGTATTTGACGGAGAGGGTGTTTCTGCCGCTTCGTTGCTCGGTAGCCATTCGCCACGGCTGATAGTTGCCGCAATACCACAGCAGAAAATCGTCTTGCCTGTACCACCGTCAGCCATGAGGACAGTATAATCACCGATAGGGATATACGGAGTCCAAACAAACTCGGTCTTATCATCTCCAAACTCTGCGGCGCTCTTGGCATTGAATGAGCCGCCCTCAAGGGCGTTTTCCCTCTCTGCCTGCTGTTGTTTTCTCGGTATGCCTGACAGATCATACAAGCGGTCTATTGCACCCTTTAAGTCCGTTTTTTCAACCGCCATTATATAATCAATGATAGAGCCGCCCACGTGTCCGCTTGCTCCAAAACAAAAGAATGTGTTTGTATCATGGAAATATACAAGGTCTTTTTTGTGTCCGCATATTTCGCAACATTCAAACATAGCACTTTTTGAATTATTGAAAACGGTCTTTCCGTTCCGCTCTTGCAAATATGCGAAAAAGGGGAAATCACGCTTCAACCGCTCAAGCTCCATATCGTCAGGTTTTGTCTGCCTTGCCTGCGGCGGCTTGTATATGCTCATGATGCTTTCAATGCTAACCGTAGCAGATAGATCACAGATGCAAACATCTTTATTTGTGCCGAAAAATATACGGTCTGCGTTTGTGCATGATGTATCACTTTGAGGGAATATCTTTACAAGCGTTTCGGCTATTGCCGCCCTCAAAAAAGTATTGGTTACGGTTTCGCTCATAATAAAGCAAAGTCTAAATTTTGGCTTTTGCTCGGTGTGGGAAAAACTATAATAGAGGAATGCAGGCGGCAAATTGTACCGCTCGCATAGCTCAAGAGCCTTTTCTACCGTTAAAATTGGCTTGTCCTTATCGTTGTCAATATCCACCATGAAAAGCTGTTGACTTATCCAATTTTCAGCCTTGCACCCTTTTCCGTCCATTACAGCAGGGCTGACGCTGTACCCTTGTTCTATGTAGGAAATAAGCTCTTTCGGTGATACATCTTTTATTGTGCTTGAGCTTTGCAGACGTGGCTTTATAATAGAAATATGTTCTTTTGGCTTTGCGGTGTAGCCTTTTGTGTCAATGTGTACTTGCAATCGCATTCACCACCTTTTCGTTTGCCGTCAGCATTGCTCTCCTGCCTGTCTATCAAGCCATTTCTTGAGGCTATCCACAGGAATGATTATTCGCCGCTCCGATACACGAATAGCAGGAAAACCCTCTTTGCGTGATAACTCATAAGCAACAGGACGGCTAATACCGAGAGCCGCCGCCATTTCGTCAACGGTGAATGTTAGCTTTTCATTTGTCATTTGCTTCACCGTCCTTTTGTTCGTTTGCTTTGCTTTCCTTGTCAAGCTGTTCCGCAAGAGCCGTTGTATTTATCAAAAAACGGTTGCCTGCATACATGCCAGGGCATTTACCCTCGGAAACAAGAATGCGTAAACGGTGTTCACTCAATAAGCCTGTTGCGGCTGTCTGTCTAATTGTTTTGAAAATAGGCATTTTGTTTTCTCCATTATTTGAAATTTTTTATCAGAAATCGTCGACTATCTCTTGACAATCATATTATAACATGGTATAATGTTTATGTGAAATGTTCTAAACATAAACTTTTGCATAAACTTTTTAAGAGAGGGCATATATTTTGAACGGAAATTTAGTTAATGCGGACACAGGAAAAACTTTGATGATAGCTCAAAGGGTAAAACTGTATATTCCGCAATTCACGCATTATGAAATAAAACATGATAAGGAAACGTCAGCCAAAGATTATATAATGGGATATAACAAAAAAGACACCCCATTTGAAATAAGACGTCTTTCCCCACAATATACAGATAACCGTGAAATATTAGATAGTCTGCTACATCTAAATTTTAATATAGTCAATAACTTTAAATATTCAAGAGAGCGGCAATACAAAGAAATTGTAAAATGGTGTCAAAAATATGGCTTGCCGTTTCAAAAAGGAATTGAAGCAATCGTAATCAATAATACGCCTGTCATTTTTCGGGCAATAAAAAGTCCCTATGCGGAACAAGGATATTGTGCTTTTAGTGCTGAAATTTTTTGTAATGAATTGGCAAGTTTATATAATAACTTTTTGTATGTCTTGGCTTGCAAACCTGATTTATATATAGGTATTGGCAGAGAAAGTCTACATGATAAATTGATTTATAACATAAAATCAAGTGCAACAGTCGAAAAGATACAGGGAATGCTTTTACAGTATTTCAAAGAGATAAAATTTCAAATGGATATTGAATTTGACGGAGAACGATATTCACTTATACCAACATTTGACAATCTAATAGAATTGGCAAAGTATCAACTGCTTTTGCTATATAACGCTGATACAACAACAGGTATAAAAGAATGTAAATGCTGTGGAGAATTGTTTTCTTGTACTCACAGAGCTCAAGAATTTTGCAGTAGATGCTCCCCACAAAAATATTATCAAAGAAAGAAAAGAGCAAAACAAAAGGAAGGTGCAAAAAATGGCTAATACAAAATTACGCAATGCAAAAGGTAACGGCTCGATCAGGCAGAGAGAAAACGGCACGTGGGAAGCTCGGTGTACCATTGACGGCAAACGCCGCAGTTTTTACGGAGAAAAACAAGCCGATGTATTAAAGGCAATGAGAGCGGCACAAAAGGCGTCCGATGATGGTACATATTTTGAGCCTACACGCTTGACGGTTGAAAAGTGGCTTGATATATGGCTGACGGAGTATATAGAGCCGTCTTGCAAGCCGCTCACGTTCTCCACCTATAAGAGCCGCATTGATACGCATATCAAGTCCGCTCTCGGTAAAATCAAGCTCACGTCATTGAATGCGACTCACATACAGACGTTTTATAATGATCTGTTAAGGGTGAAGCAATTACAGCCGAAAACGATCAAGAATGTTCACGGCATACTGCACAAGGCACTTGAACAGGCTTTGAAGCTCCGATATATCGGTATCAACCCTGCGGACGCTTGCACCTTGCCCCGAATTGAGAAAAAAGAAATAAGCCCACTCTCCGAAAAAGAAATAGCCGCCTTTTTGGGTGCTATTCAGGAGAATGAGCCTTTGAAAAATCTATTTACTGTGGCATTGTTCACAGGTCTGCGAGAGGGAGAAATTTGCGGTCTGTCTTGGGAGTCCGTCAATTTCCATGACGGCACGATCACCGTCAAGCAACAGCTTTGCAGGGAAAAAATCAAGGGCGGTCAGTATTACATAGCCGCCACAAAAAACGATAAAATCAGGGTGCTAACGGTTGCACCGTTTGTCATGGATATATTGAGAACAGTTCACCGAGAGCAGACACAAAATCATTTTGCCTGCGGTCTTGCATGGCAGAATGAATTTAATCTTGTATTTACGGACAAGTCAGGTCATTTCATTTTTCCGCAAACAGCGTTCAAACGCTTCAAGGCGGTGGCAAGTAAAATCGGACGCCCTGACGCACGTTTCCACGATCTCCGTCACACATATGCCGTCACAGCATTGCAAGAGGGTGACGATGTGAAAACGGTACAGCAAAACCTCGGTCACGCCACGGCAAGTTTTACCCTTGACGTATACGGTCACGTTTCCGAAAAAATGAAGCGTGAAAGTGCGGCAAGAATGCAATCTTATTTTGAAAAAATCAAGGCATAAAATTCTATAAGGGGTAAAATAGGGGGTATAAAACCCCGATAAAAAGAAAAAGACACAACATATAGTACAATTGGAGTCAATCTAATACTATATATTGTGTCTTTTTTGGCGGAGATGGAGAGATTTGAACTCTCGCGCCGGTTAACCCGACCTACACCCTTAGCAGGGGCGCCTCTTCGGCCTCTTGAGTACATCTCCGTATACTCCCGTGAGCGACCGTTTGCAGAACTCACGGGGTATATTATACTACATAACCGTGTATTTGTCAAGTGGTTTTCCAAAAAAACTTCTTCCGCCCTCTCAAATCAAATGCGGAGGGCATCAGCTATAGCCGACACGCCTCCGCACGGGAAAATTTGTTTGTATTATTCGGAACCCTCGGACACCCGACGGGTCTGGACCGTGATCACGCCCGACCGTCGAGCCCGAATAGTACCGCTCCCTCCCGTTATCGTCTGCGTACTTCCCAACTCATCCACAAAGGTAATGGAGGTGATCACGTAGCCTTCCTTAGGTGTTGCGACAACGTTTAATGTTCTTGTATTCCCCGATATCCACGAAATAACATCTCCGTTCTGCATACGCTCCCCATTAATGACAAAGCTAGCGCAACCATATTGAAGGCTGACAACGACCTCGCGAGCATCCAGATGGGTCAGCTCACTCTCGGGAACGCCAAAATAGTTGAGGAAATACGACACCGCGTAAGGGCGACGATTATTAATAAATCTACGAATCCGTGCGCATTCATTCTGCCACTTCTCAACCGAGAAGGTGCCTCTCATGTGTTCGTAGGAGGAATTGCTCCAGCGGCCAACCTGAAGCGCCACAAGAGGGTCTCGCTCGTTGCAGAGCTCGTCAAACATGACGTTGAGGCGTTCGGGGGTCATGTGGTTGACCACCACGCTATAGTAGCGCTCGATAAACTTCTGCCTAAAGCCCGGATTTCTTAAGAGCGAGATCATCATGGAGCTGCAAACGGTACCACCGTTAGATACTTCTCCCGTAAGATTATCGTACTCGGTATTTGAATCGTAGAAGGAGAGGCCCATGTCCAGATCCAAAAGGACGAAATGCCACTTGGTATCAAATCCCGAGGGGTCATCGGGATTCTTATTGCGCCACACCTTTATATTATTCCCGGGCCAATCAATGGCAACGTAATAGAGACGAACCACCCACATATCAATAAAGGAATCAACGTCCATGAGGGATGCGACGTACTCATAGTCTGCCTGATTGGACAGATCGTGCGTCCTCATGTACGCCACCATCTCATTGAAGGGGATCTGGTCCCCCTCCTCGCCGGAGGAAAGGACGAAGTCGGCGTTTTGATTGGTATGCACCTGACTGTAATCGTTCTCGATGATGGCGACGTTGTCCTTGTTCACGCCGTAGTGACTCTCCACGTACTCGGGGGAGTAGCGCTCACGGAGGTTATACACGCCCCAGAACTCACCGTTGATGAAGACCAACGTGGAAGCAGATTCCATATAGTCCACGTTCAGTCCGGCGGCAGTAGACTGCATGAATGCGTCACGGATATAGGACAGACCGCAATCATTTCCCGCATTACGGATCATCAAGCGAGAGAAGGAGGTGATGGCCTGCCCCCACGCATCCTTGGCTTCCCCGCCGAAGATGTCATAGTTCAGGTTCGACTGAAGTCCCGCGTCCTGATTGTTCGAGCCCTTAATGTAAATACGCAAGGACCTCATGCTCCAGCCCGAAGAGCCGTTGCCGCTGACGGCCAGCTCCACACGGGAATTACCCACACGGTCACCGCTGGGGTCGAAGACCTCCATGATGGCCACGCCTCGATTACGGCCACCCGTCATGTTCCCGGGAATGGTCAGGAAATTGGTATAGAAGCCGCTTGTGCCGAGGACCTCCTCGGAGGGCATGGAAATAGACATAACCGACACGCCATACTGCGTCAGGTCGTCGGTGATGAAATAGGTGTTGGTAAAGACGGCGGTGGAATCGGTTCCGTTGGTGGCGTAGGCCTTGATCACATGGCCTCCGATCTGGGCAGAAGCCGAGGGCGATCCCAACGAATAGCCCTCAGCCAACCGAGTCAGGGGGCCCGTGCCCATGGACGAGGTGTCAGTAAGCATAATACCCGACGAGTACGTCCTGCGGCTCGAGTTATTGGGGCTGGTGGGATCCGATCCGTCGGTGGTATAGTAAATGGTATAACCCGCCTTGGCGGTCAGGCGGAGAATAAAGGCTCTCTCGTAGATACCTGCGTCGTCGGAGAACAGAATCTCGTTGATTCGGGAAGCCGCCACCTCGTTGACTCTGCCGTCGGAGGTGCGGGTACAAAGGGCTTTCAGCTCAGGCGTGGCGGCGCGGGTGAGATTGACGGTATGGAAGCCGCTGTACTCCTCCATAGCCGTACGGACGGCGATCTTGTTGCGGGAAAGGTCGTAGAGGGCGTAGACCGAGGCGTGGTATTCCATAGTCGCCACGAAGCAGGAGACACCATCCTCGTAGGTAGTCACATCCGCATCTCGGGGAATACTCCAACCCAAGGGTGCCAGCAGAAGACGAACCTCCTTATTGTCCAGATAGATATCCCACTCAGCGTCGCAATGCTCAATCCTCATGACAGCGTTATCGGGATCAAAGCCGTTGGGAGAAAGAGTTCGAACCAAATAGTAACCGCCTGCAGGAATGACCGCCTCCGCGGGAAATACGAACTGCTCGAAGGGATCGTCCTTGTCGGTATTATAGTAGAGGGCGGCCCCCGCCAGAGAGATGTCCTGATTCGATTTATTATAAAGCTGAATGTATCCGTTGGAGATCCATGCCTCTGCTCCTTTTTTGCCCGTTCCGTAAACCGAATGGATCAGGACGCCGCTGTACATAGAGCTTTCCCCGGGCTCTATTACAGGCTGGGTCTCGGTCTCAGGGGACTCAGTGGTATCGGGCTCGGTTGTGGGATCCGTGACGGGATCGGTCTCCGTATCGGGAGCGGTGTCGGGATCGGTGTCGGGATCGGTGTCAGGATCGGTGTCGGGATCGGTGTCAGGATCGGTGTCGGGATCGGTATTAGAATCGGTATCGGTTTCGATATCAATATCGGTATCTGAGCTCGGATCGGTTTCCGTGTTGGGGGCGGTATCGGGATTCGTCTCAGGATCCACGTCGGAGTCGGTCTCGGAGCCGACGTCGGGATCAATATTAGGATCAGCCGAGGGAAGAGTTAGAATTTCTGTTGCGGGAGCTCTCCCGGGCTCGGTGTCCCGATTGGCAGACGTATCCTCTCCCTCGGACAGGCCGGGTAGGTTATTTCCCCTCCCCCAATTACTACAGGAGACGAGGATCGTCATCATCAAAATCAGCATCAAAAGCGCAGCCGTCAGCCACGGCATGCTCTTCCTTAGATTCATTTTCTTCACATTTATTACCTACGCTTTCCAAAAATTTCAACGAATGTATATCAACTTGGGCAGGATCGTATTCCAAGGATCACGGGAAATCGCCTGCAAGGGAAATCCTTACCTATTGTAATTATATCACCTTCGCCCTTATATGTCAACGACGCATTGACCGTCTTCAAAAAATTCATGGTTTTCACCAATTTGGTTGCGTAGGTTTTGGAGAAAGAGTCAAGGGCAGCGCTCACAACCCATCAAGCAGGACAGACAAAGCCCCCGCGCCGAGATAGGCGCGGGGGCCGGGAATCCAATTATTCCAGAGAAGTATTGACGAAGCAGTACTTATCGGTAAAGTAGCCGGCGTTGTAGTCGTTCCAGACACAAGCCTCCTTATAGAAGTGAGGAGGAGCAACGGCCAGCAGCTCTCCGTCCACGTGGTGGTGGGGACCCAGCAGGTTGCGGAGGTTGTTGACCAGAGTCAGCTTGACCTGGTTGTCCCCGGCCTTGAGGTAGGGAGTCAGATCCACCGAGTAGGGAGCCCACAGGATGGTTCCCACGTCGGTACCGTTGACGTTGACACGAATGGCGTTGAGGCCCGACTTCTCAAAGACCAGCTCACGGGCGGTGTCGCCCTCGGCCAGCGTGAAGGTCTTCTCCACAGCCAGCTCGCCTGCGAAGAACAAAAATCCCTGACGCTCGATATTCTTGAGGGCAACCTCATGGGCGGGAGCGGTGACAACAAAGTCACCGGTGAAGAAGGAGGCCTTGTTGGGGATCTCCTCGTAAGTACCGACGCCCTTCACGCCGAAGTCACCCACCAGATACATGGCCTCGATCTCCATGTCATAGGTCAGCTTGTTCTTCTCACTCTCGAAGATCTTACTCTTCTCCAGGTTCTCGTAGACCACGTCGGGCTGGGTGAACAGCACGTGGGTCTCGATGGTGTTCTCACCAACCTGCATGAGACCGGAGATGTCCAGCTTGCGGAAGGAGTGGTCACAGAAGAAGCCGCAATCCTTGGTGGTGTCCACGGCCTTGCCGTTGACGGTGATCTCAAAGATCTCGGGGGTCTCGCAGGCCAGATACAGGGTCTCGGGGATGTAATCAGCCTTGACCTTGAAGTGCTGGCGGATATCCACGGGGCGCTTCAGCTCCAGCGCGCGGCCGCCCACGTTCAGGATGTAGCCGTTCTCCTCCTCCAGCTTACCGTCGAACCAGTAGTCGCAGGTGTCCAGAGTCAGGGCATTCTCGGTGACCGAGGCCACCTTCCAGTTGCCGCCCAGATCCAGAGCAGGGATCTCGGCCTTGGCCACGGGAGCGGAGACGGGAGTGCCGTCATCAATGACGACAAGGCTTCCCCACTTGGGGAACACGTGGGTACCGTCGAAGGGCAGAAGGTCGCCGGTGGCGGGATCCATGATCTTTCCACCGCAGGTGAAGGTAGCGGCCTGCTCCTCGTCGGTGGAGTTGACGAAGTAGCGCATGGTAAAGCCGTCCTCGGGGAACTCACGGAAGATGTAGGTCACGTTGGGGTTATCAATGATGTTGTTGGTCTCGATCTCCTCTGCGGTGACGATCACGCCGCCGTTGGCCTTGTACTCCTCCAGGAGCTTGTTTGTGTAGGGCAGGAAGGCGATATGAGGAGGAATCACGATCTTGTTATAGCGCATCTCGCCGATGATCAGCTCCTTGCCCTCCACACGGCCGTGACGCTCCATGAGGATCTCATCGCCCAGGTGGAACAGGACGTGCTTTCTATCCAGAGCGGCCATGACCTTAAGCAGCTCGTCATTGTAGTACTGCATACCCTCGTTCTTCGCATTATCGAAGCAGATCCAAGCCGAGGTCTGGGTGTGCATGACCAGGGTGTCCACCTTGATCTGACCCTCGGCCAGAAGCATACCGATGCGGCTCATGGCATCGTTGAACACCTTATAGTCAGCCCACCAAGGCTGCTGGCAGTACATGGCCGGAGGATAGTCACGCTTACGGATGCCGCGGAGAGAGTAGCCCTCCAGGTGCTGGCACATGAGGTTGACACCACGAACCATCATCCACTCGTAGTTTCTCTTCAGCTCGTCGTGACCCACGTTGTGGCCGCAGAGAGCGAAGGTCTCGGAGAGGATCTGCTTCTTGCCGGTCTGGGCGGCGGCGGAGCAGAGCTGGTCAATGGTGAGACAATGGAAGATGGGACGGCAGAGCCAGTCCATACCGGGGATGGTCAGGTACTCGTAGTGAGGCATGCAAGCACCGTTGGTGGTCAGCTCGAAGTCGAAGTTCTCCTCCATGACCATGTGGCCGGTAAAGCCGTAGCCACGCTCCAGGCACCAGTCGTAGATCTGCTTCATGAAATTCTTGGAGAACAGCTCGGTGATGAGCTTCCAGAAGCGCATACGGGTGGTCTGGTAGTCGCCGCGGGGGAGGAACAGCTCGATGAGACGGTCGTAGATAGGCTCGCCGTAGGCGGCCTCGTAGGCGGCGGGGAGGGTCAGGCTCCACGGAATACCGTTACGGGAGATCTGGGGCTCGTCGGTGAAGAAGCCGTCGAAGCTGGAGCCGTACTTCTCGTAGTAGGGCTCATAGATCTCGTGGATGAAGTCAGCGATGACCTCGGCGTCCAGAGTGTCCACGTAGAAGGGGTTAACGTCGTAGTAGAAGCAGTAGTTCTCAAAACGGCAGATCACGTTATCGTCGGTGGGCATCTCCTCGCCCTCGGCAAGCTCACGGTAGCGGAGGTACTTCTGCTGGTACTTGACGCCCTTGCCGTTGACCACACCGCCGCCGAAGCCCGAAGGCCAGCCGTTCTCGTCGTAGGCCCAAGCGTGCATACCCCGCTTCTCGGCCTCGTCCACGCAGGCGGCTACGTTCTCAAACCACTCCTCGCCCATGTACTCGGTCTGCAGACCGCCGCGGGCGTGCATGAAGAAGCCTCCGATGCCCACGTCATCCATAAGACCCACCTGACGCAGGGTCTCGGGGACGTTCAGCTTCTCGTTCCAGGACCAAAAGGGTACCGGACGATACTTTTTGTCAATGTTTTTGAAGTCCATATGTATTCTCCTCTTAAAAAGATTTTCAAATGAAATGCCGAGCCAGGGGATTTTCTGCCGACCATGCTCTTTTATGTACCGATACAAGACCCTCGGCAGAGCCTCCTGTCCTGTATCCCGCAGTCTGCCCATCAAAGCAGACCTGCGATCCAATAAATGACTCCGTACACCGTTCCCGCCAGAGTGCCGTACAGCAGCACGGGGCCGGCCACGGTGAAGATCTTAGCGCCCACGCCCAGAATGAGTCCCTCACTTTTGGAATCAATGGCGGGGGAAACCACGGCATTGGCAAAGCCCGTAATGGGCACCAGCGTCCCTGCCCCTGCGAATTTGGCGATGCGATCAAAGACCCCCAGTCCTGTCAGCACGGCGGCCAGGAGGACGAGGGTACAGGCGGTCAGCGTACCCGCATCCTCCTTGGGCATCCCACAGAGCCCCGTATACAGGGTGTTCAGGCCCTGTCCGAGGGTACAGATCAACCCGCCCACGAGAAAAGCTCGAAGGCAATTCTTCAGAATGGGAGATTTTGGCGCGCGGGCAGTCGTGTATTTTTTATAAGTTTCGGGGGTTACGTTCATACGGTATCACTCCTCCACGCCCTTGTAGGGGCGGTCTTTGACCGCCCTCCCCGCATCGTCTGCGGGAATAGGCTTTTTGAGTAGTGTGCCACGTCGGTTCTTTCTTTATGCGTTCTTTACCCGATCAGCTCGCAGTAGGCCATGTACAGGCAGGGATATTCGGTAGAATCGGCGGGATTCCCCACAAAGGACTCCCGACCCGCACTCTCGCCGTACACACGGATCATGTCTCCCGGCAGGAACCGCAAGGGCGTTCCTAAGTTGTAATCCAGCACGCAGACCATCAGCTCCCCGCCGTTCAGATCACGGCAACGGTAGTAGGTGACGTCGGCCTCGTACACGTCAATACTCTGCTCCACGCATCGCTCCACCACGATCAGCTCCATGGAAACATACCGTCCCGTGTCCCCCGACACGCGGTAGAAGGACTCCACGTCCATGGGCTCACAAAGCACCACGTACTCCTCACGGGATATCCTGTCGTTGACAGGGGATTCGTAGAACAGGTTTGAAAGAAGTCCCGACCCAAAAATGACAAGCAGTATGCCCAAAATATACACGCCGACCACGGCGGAGGCCGCAATGATCTTGGACTTTTTGGAATGGGGGCTGGTGAAGAACAGGATAATACCCACTATGGGCATGACGTACATCATGAGGAGAATGAACCACCAAGAGTGGTACCAATCAATGAACTGCACCCGTCCCGAGGAGTTTTTCCGCTTTTTGGGAGGCTTGACCTTGGCGCGGTTCCCTGCCCGCATTTCCTCGGGGCAGATCTTGCCGCACAGGGGACACTCGTCGGAGGCAAAAAAGCACTCACAATCAGGACACTTATTCAATTCAGGACGATCCAGCTCGTCGGAATCGTGATAGCCTAAACTACGACCCATAGGGGTTTCCTCCTTCTGTTTGCCCCGCAGGGGCAACATCATTTCCGCCCATAGGGCGAACATCATTTGCTCCGCAGGGGCAACATCATTTCGCCCATAGGGCGAACATCATTTGCTCCGCAGGGGCAACATCATTTCCGCCCATAGGGCGAACATCATTTGCTCCGCAGGAGCAACATCATTGCCCACAGGGCACATCGTATGCGCCAATGGCGCATCACTTCTTGGGACTTCCCTCCATAAAGTAGGCCGCCTCCATATCCGCCACGCAGAGGGCCCAGGCCAGGGGGAACATCTCCAGAGCCTTGCCCACGTTGCCGGGGTCTTCGGGCCCCGAGAATCCCATGTGGTAGCGGATGGCGAAGGCCTCGTCACGGGTCAGGCGCATGTAGCCCGACGCGATGTAGACAGACTTCTCACCGTGACCGTAGGGGAGATTATCCTCAATGGTATAGTAGGGTACGGCCTCCCACCTTCCCTGCTCGTTTTTCACGTTGCGGGTAGAGACCTTATAGAAATTCACCTTGCACAGATCGTGGAGCAGGGCGGCGATGGCAATGGACTCGGGGGTGTAGCTGATGCCGTAGACCTCCTTCACACGGGGGCGGCCCAGAATATCCACCAGTGCGTCGTAGACGTTGAGGGAATGCTGGCACAGTCCTCCCTCGTAGTTCCCGTGATAACGGGTAGAGGCGGGGGCGGTGAAGAAATCCGAGCTTTCCAAATAAGCCAGCAGTCGGTCTGCGCCCTCACGGGTAATATGGGTACGGTAAATGTCGATGAACCGCTGGCGGTTCTCGGCGGCCTGTAGAGCATGGGGGGAAAGCTCAGGGGTGGGGTCGGTCATGGAATAAGACATGAGAGGCTCCTTTCGCATGTGTAAAGTGGAAATTGAAGTACGAAACGTGTTTAGACTTCGGCGGCTTGCGGGGCGGAGACAGCGGGCGTCTCCTGCTCGCTTTTCTTTCGGATCAGCTTCTTATAGAAATGCACGCAGAACAGGTAATGGGTTCCCCCCGTGACCAGCCAGGAAATAGGATAGCTGACGTACAGGGCTATGATCTGACCGGGGAACAGAGGGCAAACGGTGAACACCCAGATGATGCGGAACACGCAGGAGCCGAGCAGGGACACGATCATAGGCTGCATGGCCTTACCCATGCCACGCATGATGCCGCACCCCACCTCCATGAGTCCGCAGAGGAAATAAGTCATGGCGATGACCTGCAAGCGAACCACTCCCGCCTGCACGATGAGGTCTTGATTCTCGCCGGAGGCGTAGATGAGCAAAAGCACGTCCCCAAACAGTACAAGCGCCAGTCCCAACACAAGACCAAGCACAAGGACCAGTCCCGAGCATAAGAGGGCGATCCTTTTGATACGCCCATACTTCCCTGCTCCCACGTTCTGACCCACAAAGGTCACGGCGGCTTGGTAAACCGAGTTCATGACGGTGTAGACGAAGCCCTCCAGATTTCCCGCCGCGGTATGGCCTGCGATGGTCACGGTGGGATAGGTATTGACCGCCGATTGGATGATGACGTTGGACAGGGAGAACATACATCCCTGCAGGCCTGCGGGGAGGCCGATGGTGATCATGCGGATCAGCTTCTGCTTGTAAACCTTGAAGCCGGTCAGCCGCAGGGAGGTCTTGGTTCTGCTCATGTAGAGCAGGGTCAACCCCGCCGCCACGTACTGGGAGGCCGCCGTGGCAATACCCACGCCGATAGCGCCCAGTCCAATGCCCAGCACCATGATCAGGTTGAGGGCGACATTCACCACGCCTGCGGCGGTGAGGAAGAACAGGGGGCGCTTGGTGTCGCCGCCGGATCGCAGGATAGCGGCGAGGTAGTTGTACACAAGGCATCCGGGCATACCGCAGAAGTAGGCCCGCATGTAGGGAACGGCCTCTGCCAGCACGTCCTCGGGGGTATCCATCAGGCGGAGCAGAGGATCGGCCAAGGCCACGCCAAAGATCATGACCAGCGTGCCGCCCACGATGGAGGCGGTCAGCGCCGTGGAGATCAGCTTGTCCACCTCCCCGTACCGCTTCGCGCCCAGCTCCTGGGCGGCGATCACGCCCGCCCCCACGGCCAGACCAATGAACAAATTCACGATCAGATTGATGAGAGCGCCGCAGCTCCCCACGGCGGCCATAGCGGCCTCTCCCGCAAACTTGCCCACCACCGCCACGTCGGCGGCGTTGAACAAAAGCTGGAGTACGCCCGACGCCATCACGGGGAGGGTGAAGCGGATCAGCTTGCCGAGAAGAGGGCCCTCGGTCATATTCAGTTTTTGAGAGCGAAGCGATCCAGCCACAAAAACGCCTTCTTTCTTTGCCCCAAAATATGGGCACGCATATACGACTTCATTATACTATTTTTTTGATGTAAAGTCAAGGTGGTTTGGTGAATTTCAGGGGAGAGAATCACTGTTTTTTCTTCCCTGCCGTCACCCGCGCGCAAGGAGAAAAGCAGCCGCCCCTGTGGGGCGGCTGCTTACATTTTTCAAGAACAGAACAGGGGAGGCAGGACGTTCAGATACACCAAAACGGCCACCAGAGCCACCTGCAAAATAAAGATCACGGGGATGCCCACCATAAAGGAGATATGCTTGGTCTTGTGGCGGATCAGCCTCATGGTGACGAACATGGCCAGAGAGCCTCCCAGAAGAGACCACACGAAGAGAGACTTCTCGGGGATGCGCAGCTTGACGTTATTCTTTTTCGATACCCGCTTATCATGGACACAGACCACGATAGAGCAAAGAGATATAACGGCAATATAGGCGATGAAGATCACCCAAAACTGATGGATCGGCAGATTCGGCATGGGAATGCTCCTTTCTTACATATAGGTTTTTCGGGACGTACCCCTTACTTCTTGGCGTTGTCCTTCAGGGAGACCACCTGATTGTAGGTGTTCTCGTTCCTCACATCCTTGCAGAAGTAACCGAAACGGACGAACTGGAACCGCTCGCCGCCCTCGGCGCTCTCCAGGGAAGGCTCTACCATAGCCCCCTCGATCTTCTGCAAGGAGTTCTCGTTGAGGAAGTCCAGATAAGTCTTGCCCTCGGGCACGTCGGCGGTGTTCTCAATGTTGAACAGGCGGTCGTAGAGCATGAGGGTGGTGGGCTTTGCGTACTTGGCGGAGAGCCAATGGATGGTACCCTTGATCTTACGGCCGTCGGCGGGGATGCCGTTGCCCGTCTCCAGATCAGCGGTGGCGTGGATGCACTTGACAGAACCGTCGGGATTCTTCTCGATCTCGCCGCACTTGATGATATAACCGCCCATGAGACGAACCTCTCCCTCGGGCTTGAGGCGGAAGAACTTGGGAGGAGGAACCTCGGCGAAATCGTCGGCGTCGATGTAGACCTCACGGGTCATGGGGACGTCACGGGTACCCAGCTCGGGCTTCTGGGGGTGGTTGGGCAGGGCGATCATCTCCTCCTTATCCTCGGGGTAGTTATCGATGATCACCTTGATGGGGCGGGCGATGGCCACACGGCGAAGGGCGTTCTCGTTCAGATCGTCACGAACGCAGGCCTCCAGCTGACGGATGTCCACGGTATGGTCGGTATTGGTCACGCCCGCCTCACGGACGAAGTTGAACAGAGCGGCAGGGGTATAGCCGCGGCGGCGAAGACCCTTCAGGGTAGGCAGACGGGGATCGTCCCAGCCGTCCACATGACCCTCCTCCACCAGCTGGCGGAGGTAGCGCTTGGACATGACGGTGTAGGTGATGTTCATGCGGCCGAACTCCCACTGATGGGGCTTCTCTGCAAAGCCGATCTTCTCCACCACCCAGTCGTAGAGGGGTCTGTGGTTACGGAACTCGCTGGAGCAGAGGGAGTGGGTAATGCCCTCCAGGGCATCCTGAATGGGATGGGCGAAGTCATACATGGGGTACACACACCACTCATCCCCCTGACGGTGATGGTGGATGTGCTTGATGCGGTAGATCACGGGATCACGGAGGTAGGGGTTGTCCGAGGAGGGGTCGATCTTGGCGCGCAGGGTGCGGGCGCCGTCCTCGAACTCGCCGTTCTTCATGCGCTCAAACAGCTCCAGGTTCTCCTCAACGCTTCTGTTGCGATAGGGAGACTCCTTGGAGGCCTGGGCGCGGTCGGTGCCCTTGTAGTCGGCCAGATCGTCCTTGGACAGGTCACAGACGTAGGCGTCGCCCTGCTTGATGAGCTGGACGGCAAACTCGTAGCACTTGCCAAAGTAGTCAGAGTCGTAGAACACGCCGCCCGTAGGGGTAGCGCCCAGCCACTCCAGATCCTCACGGATGGAGCGGACGAACTCGTCGGACTCCTTAGCGGGGTTGGTGTCATCGTAGCGAAGGTTGAAAAGCCCCCCATACTTGTTGGCCACGTCGGTGTTGACGCAGATGGCCTTTACCGAGCCGATGTGGAGGTAACCGTTGGGCTCGGGAGGAAAGCGGGTGTGGATCTTCAGCTCAGGGTTGACGGCCAGATCGCCGTCGATGATGTCGTGAATGAAATTGGAATGCTTGACTTCGTTTTCCATAATCGTGTGGGAGAGCGCTTGAGGGAATCTTTTGCAAAAGATTCCCTCAAACTCCCTTCAAAACCTTTCGTAAGAATGAATATATGGCTTATTAAAAGTTTTGGGAGATTCACAAGAACCCTTTTGAAAAAGGGTTCTTGTGTGGGGCGTGGGGCAACGCCCCACATTACATAAACCGATCCAGTCGGGCAAATACGCGATCCTTGCCGAGGAGCTGCATCACGGTGTACAGGTCGGGGGCGTTGAGCTTACCCGTCACAGCCAGACGGAGGAAGCCCGAGATATCCGCCACGCTACCCTTGAAGGCGGTGGGGTCAGCCTTGTAGGCCTTCATGTCGGCGGCGTAGCCCAGATCCGTGGCGATGGCCTTGACCTTGTCGAACCACACGGTCATCTCGTCCGCGGGATCATAGGATGCCTTGAAGGCGGCGATGGTGGCCTTCACGTCGGAGACATCAGTTCCCTCGGGGAGAGCATCCTTGACCGTGAAGAGATCATCGTAGAAGAAATCCAGATAGGGCTTCACATCCGTCCACACGGTGAAATCCTTGCGGGGCTTCTTGCCGCCGCGACCGATGGCCAGAATGGACTTGGCGTAGTCGGGATCGGAGGTCAGGACGGTGTTCAGCTGAGTATCGTAGTCGGCAGACCAGGCCACAACACGATCGTAAACCTCATCGGCGGTCATACGGGAGAGAACATTCTTGGAGACGTCGTTCAGCTTCTGGAAGTCAAAGAGGCATCCCGATGCCGACATCTTCTTGATGTTGAAGGGGAAATCCGTGTAGGGCAGGGTGGGGTTGGCGGCTCTCCACTCCTCGTAGTTGGAGTTCAGAAGGGTCAGCACGTACTCGGCCACGGCCTCAGCGCAGTAGCCCATTTTGGCGTAATCATCCAGGTTGGCGCCCATATCCCGCTTGGAGAGCTTCTTCTTGTTGCCGTTCTCGTCCAGACGCATGATCTGGGAGATGTGCATGTACTTGGGCGCCTTGAAGCCCAGGTAGTAGAAGAGCTGGAGGTGCTTGGGCAGAGAGGGGAGCCACTCCTCGCCACGAATAACCAGATTGGTACCCATGAGGTGATCGTCCACGGCGTGGGCGAAGTGGTAGGTGGGGATGCCATCGGACTTGAGAAGCACGAAATCCTCGTCGTTGACAGGCATTTCCAGCTTGCCACGCACCAGATCCTGGAAGGTGATCTTCTTCTCCCCGTCGCCGTCGGACAAGAGACGGAGCACCCAAGGATTGCCGGCGGCCAGATTGGCCTCCACGTCGGCCATGGTGAACTCACGGCGGGCCAGCATCTCCGCCTTGCGGGCGGCGGCCTCGGCCTCCCAGTCCACGTTCTTGATCTCAGCCTTCTTGTCGGTGGCCTTGAGGGCGTCCAACTCCTCCTCGGTGGTAAACACGGGATAGGCCTTGCCCTCGGCTACCAGCTTCTTGGCGAACACGTGGTAGAGGGGGGCACGGAGGCTCTGCTTGTAGGGGCCGTAGCTGCCGATGTCCATCACCTTGCCGTCGGGGCCCAGAATGGCGCCCTCGTCAAAGTGGATGCCGTAACGCTCCAGGGTGGTGATCAATCCCTCGGCGGCGCCGGCCACCTCACGCCTGGCGTCGGTGTCCTCAATGCGGAGGTAGAACACGCCTCCCGACTGGTGAGCCAACCGCTCGCCAACCATCACGGGGAACAGTCCGCCGAAGTGGACGAATCCCGTGGGGGAGGGGGCAAAACGGGTCACCTTAGCGCCCTCGGGAAGCTCACGGGCGGGGAATCTCGCCTCGCACGCCTCGGGGGTCTCGGTCACGTGGGGGAAAAGCAGGTCAGCCAGCTTTTGATAATTCATATCCATACGGTTTATGTCATCCTTTCGGAAACGTTCTATTTCATGTTATAAGGATTTTGGGGATTCTTAAGACCCTTTTGCAAAAGGGTCTTAAGCGGGGCTTGGGGCAGCGCCCCAAGAAAGGTCTTGGCGGGGCTTGGGGCAGCGCCCCAAGAAAGGTCTTGGCGGGGCTTGGGGCAGCGCCCCAAGGTTCTCTCTCAAATATACATGGCGTTGTCCAAGGCACGGGAAAGCCTCTCCTCGTCCCCGTGACCGGGGTAGATGGTGAGGGTACCGTCGTAGCTCCGCAGGGAGAGCAGAGACTTGCGCAGGGTGCCGTAGCTTCCGTTCCAGAGGTCACAGCGGCCGATGTTGTCGGAGAACAGGGTATCTCCCGTGAACATCACCCCCGCCTCGGCAGAGAGGAAGCAGGACGAGCCCGGAGAATGACCGGGCGTATGCACCACGGTGAGGGTGGCACCCCCCACCTTGATCTCATCCCCGTCCTTCAGGAGAATATCGGCGGCGTTCCACACCCGCTCCTGACGGAAGAAGAAGGCAAAGCCGTTCTTGTCCGCATCGGTAAGCATGGGGGCATCCGCCCCGTGGATGTAGACCTTGAGGGTCGGCTCGGCCTGCCGCAGCGTGTCCACCGACATGATGTGGTCAAAATGGCCGTGGGTAAGCAGGATCCCGACAGGAGTACACCCATCCTCTCGGATGGCTCGGAGAATGGCGGATGCCGATGCAGAGGGGTCGATGATGAGCGCCTCTCCTCCATCTTCCACCAAGTAGCAGTTAGAACCCCAAGAACCGGGGAACAGATTCCGAATCTTCAAAGCGCCAGAACTCCCTTCAACCGCGGGACAAACTTCCCACTTTATCTATCATACTATTATAGCACAAAACCACTGCCTTGTCCATATATTTTTTCAAAATTTCCCACGGGAATCCAAAAAATCCCCCTGCACAAGCAGGGGGATGATCCACTTTCCGTAAGTGGGACTGTGAAATTACTTCTTGCCCTCTTTCTCCTCGAGGAAGTACTGGGAGTAGATGGTGTTGGCGGTCTTGAACAGGTCGAACTCCTTGTATGCGCACTCGTTGCACTCGGTGAACTTCAGCTCAGAGAAGTTCTCGGTAACATAGGCGCGACCGGCCTCGATATAATCGTCATAGGATTTGATCTTTGCCTTCTGGAAGGAAGCGACGTTGTAATAGCTGGTGGTCGTCTTCTTGAGCTGCTTGGAGGTCACGGTGGCATTCAGATTGAAGACCACGGGGACGATGGGCAGATCGTTCATGAGGATACCCTCAGCGGTACGAAGATCGCCGGCGCGGTTGGCAACAGTCTTCTCAGCGAAGATCTTCTCCATCAGGGCGTTGTACTCCTCGCTGTCATAACCCGTGATGTGGGGGGTCAGCAGGTACTCCTCGGTGTTGGACATATCCATGCCACGACCCGAGAAGGCCTTAGCGAAGGGAGCCAGAACCGAGAAGGCATCGGCGGAGAAGGCTACGTAGTCAAACAGAATAGCCTGGAAGGTACCGCCACGCAGCTCCTCTGCGTAGAGATCGTCGCAGATATCGGGAGGAGTAGAGTCGGTGTACTTGTAGTAGTCGTTGTTCTGAATGGCGCCGATCTTCTTGAGGGAGACCTTGAAGCCCAGAGCCTTCCAGTTCTCCACGATGATCTCGGCGATGGCACAGTGAACCTCGTCGTATGCGGCCACAGTCAGCTCAAAGCTGTACTTGGAGGGCTTAACGCCTGCCTCGGTCAGGAGAGCGGCGGCCTTCCCTGCGTCAGTCTGCAGGAACTCGTAGGAGGTGGCGCAGGCGTTGCGGAACAGGGACTTGGCAGAGCCTGCCTCAAACACGCCGGTGGGCACCAGACCGGTTGCGGCCTGCGCATACACAACGGCATCCACGATGGCGTTACGGTCAATAGCCAAAGACAGAGCCTGACGAACCTTGGCGTCCGCAAAGAGCCTTGCGCCCTCCTCGGTGCCGTTGTCTACGATGGCGTTCTGATTGAAGTAGATGGAGTTGGTGGAGAAGGACTTCTCCTCATCGACCTCCACGTTGGCGGCAATGGAGCTGTCCTTACGGAGAGCCAGAGGCACGTCAGAGATATACATGACCATGCCTGCATCGTACATGGCGGTCAGCTGCTCCTCAGTCAGAGAGCAGTCCACGGTGATCTTGTAGGGAGTAACGGCCTTCTTCAGACGGTCCTCCTCGTTATCACGGAAGTAGTAAACGTTGCGCTCCAGCATGAAGTCGGTGATGGTCTGGACCTTGCCGTCCTGACCAACTCTGTCAAAGCCGTTGATATCCTTATACTCATGGTGGGCATCGAAATACTTCTCGGACTCCGAGGTCTTCACGTTGATACGGCCCAGCTTGAAGGGGCCGCTGCACACCATAGTACCGGGCTTCTTGGCCCAGTCGTCGGACTTGGAAACGATATCGTCACGCAGAGGAGCCAGCGCCAGGCTGGTCAGATTCAGCATGAACTGATCGTAGTCGATCTTGCCCTCGAAGTAGATCTCCAGCATCCGCTGCTCGGCGGGGTAAATACGCACGTCGTCGATGGAGCAGTCACCCTCCTTGGCGGCACGGGCGTTCTTGATATCAAACAGAAGAGCGGCGGCCTCGTAGTTGGCATCCACCTCCAGAAGACGCTTCCATGCGAAGACGATGTCGTTGGCGGATACGGCGGTACCGTCGGACCAGTTGGTCTCGTTCAGGTAGAGCTGCATCTTGTACTCACCGGCAGACTCATTCTCCTCAATGACGTACTCCTGAACCAGAGACTTCTGTACCTTGCCCTTCTCGTCCAGCTTGAACAGAGTATCGAACATCAGGCTGACCACGTTAGCCAGAGCCTCGTTGGTATATGCCTTAGCGGGATCAAGATCGTAGACGTTGTCCGTCAGGTAAGCGGTAATATATTGACCCTTATCTTCTTCCTTTGTGTCTTTTTTCTTTTTGTTGCTACTCATGTCGCAGCCGACGAAGGTCAGGGAAGCGAGCAGGGTAGCGGCGCACAGAAGCAACGCAAAGATACGCTTCATCATGGTTGGGTATTTCCTCCTTGTGTGTGAGGCATCCTCAAAGTCGTTTGGGGACACGTATACATTTTTTCATACTATTATACCATAGATTCCCGTTTGAATCAATAAGCAAACGAGTATATTTTTCAGTTTTGGACAATTGCACAATCAGGCATTTCGAAAACTGTGCATTATGCTCGCGATATCTGAAAACCGCTTCCCTGCGCGCATATTTTTGGTCTCCACAGATCATACTGGAGAAGAATCGCCGAAAAAGGCTTCAAATTCCTCCCCAAAGGAGAGCGGATATGCCCACAAGAATCGCCCCCGCGCCCTCGTCACCTACGTACTGCCGCACCGATCTGGCCTGCGAATCCACATTCCCCGCCACTGAAGCAGCCGAGGCGGTTCTGGAGATCGGAGGCCGTCCCGTCACCCTGACCCGCAGAAAAGAAGCCGACGGAGGACGCAGCGTGACCCTTTCCCTGGGTCGCATCACCGAGCGAGGAGAAAAAGACCTCTCCCCCCTGTCAGAGCTGCTCGCCCAGGAGCTTACGTGCATGGCCTCCGCATTACTGGGGCGTACGCCCGATCCCCGATGCCGTATTCTGGTAGCAGGGCTGGGCAATCCCGCCATGACCCCCGACGCCATAGGCCCGGGAACGGTAACCCGCATGACGGTGACCCGTCATCTGTTGGCCTACGATCAGAGCCTGTTTGCGGCGCTGGGATGCTGTGAGCTTTCCGCCATCTCCCCCGGCGTTCTCGGACAGACGGGCATGGAGGCCGCAGAGCTGGTAAAATGCGCCGCCGGTCTGGTCAAGCCCCACCTCATCGTGGCCGTCGACGCCTTGGCCGCCGCCGATTGCGAGCGGCTCTCCTCCACCGTCCAGCTCTCCGACTCCGGCATATCTCCCGGGGCGGGCATCGGTAACCGTCGTGCCGCCATCAACGCCGCCACCATGGCCTGTCCCGTCATCGGAGTGGGCATTCCCACGGTGGTGGATTCCTCCACCCTGGTATGGGACGCCCTCGCCCGCGCCGGAATGAGCGAGGAATCCCTCCCGCCCGAATTGACCGAGGTGCTGACCCGAGGACGTAGCTTCATCGTTTCCCCCAAGGACTGCGACGAGGTGGTGACCCTGAGCTGTCGGCTTTTGGCCATGAGCCTCGATCGGGCATTCGGTGTGGGGGAGATGTGACCGTCCCCACCCGAAAGGGAGGATCGGGCAAAGCAGCTCCTCGGCTTCAGGACGGGTATATTCCTCCCCTGTCCCGCATATACATGAGTGAATCCAAAATACAGGAGGCTCATCATGCAGGACAACCCCATCACCCCCGTTCCCGCCCACTCCCCGTACACATCCCCCTCTACTCACGTCCGTCGATCCAAGCTCCGCCTGCGACTGGAGGAGCTGTTCCCGCCCCTCTCTCCCCCTTCCCGCCAACGGTGGCTGGCTGTGGTAGGGGTGACCGTCGTAGCGGTAGCGGCGGCAGGACTGTTCCTATGGCTTCGTTCCTCCAATTCCCCCATCGGAGGCGGTGATCAGCCCACGGGCATTCCTATCCAAACCACCGACAACGGGGATTCGACCGACAGCGAGGACACCACCCTTCCCTCCACCGACGAGGGCGAGGGGGAGGCCACCGACACCACCTCCCCCGCCGAACCCGACGAAGACGCGACCAGCGGAGACACGACCGCCGCCGAGCATCCAACCAACCCCGACGAAACGGTGGGTGATCCCCCTCCCGACACCGCCTCCCAGACCACCTCGTCACCCTCACCCGAGGACAGCTCCCCGCCCTCCGATACGTTCCCCGAGGAAACCGTCCCGACCATCCCCGAGGGATGCCTGGGCTATGCCTCTCTGGACATGAGCGACCCCGCCTTAGGCGTGGGATACATACAAAACGGTGACTCCTTCCTTCCCTCTTCCCTGCCCGCGGATTCCCCTTGGGCCTCAGCCAACCCCACCGTCCTCATCGTCAACACCCAACCCTACGAGGGCTACGGCGGAGGGCGTCCGTGGTATGATCCCGCCACGGGGGGGCTGGCCCTCACCGAATCCCCCAATCATCCCGAGGGCGTGGTGGCGTTGGGGACGGAGCTGGCCAGGTCCCTGCGCAGTCACGGGGTGACCGTCATTCACCTCCGCCTGTCGGTGGCCGAGGGGGAATCCACCGCCTCTGTCTTCACCCGCACCGAGGTGGCCATCCGCTACTATCTTCGCCTATACCCCGATATCGGACTGGTGGTGGATCTGCGACGCTCCGCAGAGCTGACGGCAGAAGGAGACATTCTCGCCACTAAGGGTGACTATAACGGCGATCCCTGCGCCCAGCTTCGCATAACCGTGAGCAGAGGGAGGGACGAGGAAGCCTTGGGCTACGACATGGCGGTGGCGCTGGCCATCCGAAAAGCGCTATGGAATCAGTCCCCCACCCTCAGCCGTCCCATCCGCATCAAGGAAGGCGCAGGGCTTGCGGGAGAGATTTCCGACCTGCGTGTCCTGACCCTGGAAATGGGCTCTGCGGGGAATACCTACGGTCAGGCCCGGGCCACCGTAGAGCCTCTCGGCGCAGCTATTTCCGAAATAATCAAAAAATATAGTTGATTTTGGAATTTATTTTCAAAAACCCCTTTACAAACGACAAATTATGTGCTATAATAATTCCAAATAAAGAATTTCGCACATTTTGCGAAGAGGGAGCGTCCATGGAGCAGGAAACCTATCTGGAACGGATCAAAAGGCTGAAGAGCAGCCGCAAGATCACCAACGACAAGCTGTCGGAAATGACCGGCATCCCCTTGGGCACGCTGTCCAAGCTGCTGGCCGGCATCAGCGACTCCCCCAAGCTCTCCAACATCGTGGCCATCAGCCGCGCGCTGGATTGTTCGCTGGATTGGCTCATCACGGGTGTTCCCGAAAACACCAACAACTATACCCTGGAGCCCGACGAAATGACCCTCGTGGAGGCCTACCGTGAGATGGATCAGTACGGCCGCGCGCTGACTCTGGCCGTGGTGGACATGGAAAAGGCCCGCGCCGCCCGTCAGGCCGACGAGGAGGCCATCAAGCTCCACGATGCGGCGCGCCGAGGCGCTCGCCGAGGCGTCGCCCGCCTCCACCGTCCCGAGGCCGAGGAGTCCTCCCTCGCCGAGGCGTCCGAGGCCTTCCGTGTCACCCTTGCGGAGACCTCCTCTGCTGAGCCCTCCCCCGAGGCTGCCGCGGCTCATCTCGCCCCCACGACCATCATTCGAGGTGGCGCCGCCGATCACGGGAACGAGTCGGAGACCTCCTCCATTCCCCGCTCCCGCCTGACCCGCTCCACCGATCTGCCCGCAGGTCTGCGCCGCCGAAGCATCGGGCTGTATGACATGCCCGTTTC
The DNA here is from genome assembly GCA_017532045.1 of Clostridia bacterium. GTDB lineage: Bacteria > Bacillota > Clostridia > Oscillospirales > CAG-272 > CAMEON01. The sequence continues at coordinate 24,565 of JAFXJW010000068.1, forward strand.
CGCAGGCGTGGGCGAATTCCTGTCCGACTCCACCCGTGTGGAGGACATCCTCATTCCCGACGATCCCCGTACCGCCGAGGCCGACTACGCCCTCCGCATCAACGGCGATAGCATGGAGCCCAAGTACCACTCGGGAGACGTGATCCTCATCCAAACCACCGACGTGGTGGAGGAGGGTGAGCTTGGCATCTTCGTTCTGGACGGCTCGGGCTACTTTAAACGCTACGGCGGCGATCACCTCATCTCCCTCAACCCCCAATACCCCCCCATTCCTCTGAAGGATTTCGAGGAGGTGGCCTGCTGTGGCCGTGTGGTGGGCAAGCTGAAGAGAAAATAACACCCCTTTATAGAAAGCAGGAGCAGGTCTTACGACCTGCTCCTGCTTTCTTGAGCTTCAAATTTGGGTTTATCGGGCTGCGCCCGAAATGCAAAATGCAAAATCAGGGAACGGGAAAAGGGATCGGTGGAGATTGATGACAGCAAATACCCTTTGTGGACAAGAAATTTTTAAAGTTACAAATTGCCGCAATTTACCATTAGATTGGCTTTTGCGAAGCAACAGGCTTCATCCATTTTGCATTTTGCATTTTGCATTTTCAAACTC
>JAFXJW010000069.1 GCA_017532045.1 Clostridia bacterium
CGGCTCGGGCAAGCGCCTCGGCCAGATGACCGCCTACGCCGCCAATACCAAAGACCGCCACGGAGGCCCGTTGCAGACGGAAAAAGCCTTCCGTACCAATGAGGGCGGCGGTGCGGGAATGCTCGGCAGAGATACGGTCGTTCATGGGATGCTCCTTTCCTGCGATATGCGGTGTCAGTATTTCGTCACAGGTTATTGTACCATATTTTTTTTGAAATTTCAAGAACATTCTTTACAAAACCGAAAAAATGTAGTATAATCAAATGCACATGACTGAAAAAAGAAAGAGAGATTCCCATTATGAACTGCCAAAAACCGGAATCCTATTTCAAGGAGACCACAGCCTCCTCTGAGCTGATCTTTGACGGAAAGGTACTGCACCTCTACCGAGACGAGATCAACCTCCCCGACGGAGGGAAAAGCTTCCGTGAATATTGCAAGCATAACGGCGCGGTGTGCGTGGTACCCCTGACCCGTGAGGGGGAGGTCATCTGCATCCGCCAATACCGCTACGCCTTAGACCGTGTGACCCTGGAGATCCCCGCAGGGAAGTTTGACTATATCGGCGAAGATCACCGTGAGGCCGCCCTTCGTGAGCTTCGTGAGGAGACTGGATACACCACCGAGACCCTGATTGATATTGGCCCGCTGTCCACCTCTCCCGCTTTGCTCACCGAGATCATATACTGTTATCTTGCCGAGGACATGACCCCCGGCGACAGTGACCCCGATCCCGACGAGTTTCTGGAGATGGTCAAGATCCCTCTTGAGGAGCTGGTGAATATGATCCTGTCCGGAGAAGTACAGGACGCCAAGACCCAGGCGGCCGTGCTGAAGGTCTGGGCTATGAAGCAAATGAAAAAGTAATCCGTTAAAGAAAGGTACATACCCATGAACGATAAAGAAATAGCCGAGCTTCGCCGCCGATTCCGTTCGGACAAAACCGCCATCAGCCGCATCCGCGGAGCATATGTCAACGAGAAAAGGGAGATCATTTCTGAGTTGGATCAGTCGGTGGCTCTCATGACCGAGACCGAGGCAGACGAGCTGCTCTCCCTCTTGAAAAAGACCCTGTCGGGCAAGGTGGACACCAATCTGCTGGATATTCACTTTACTACCCAGCAGGTCATGGAGTCCCCCGAGCATAAGCTTCTTTGCAATCTTCGGGAGACCGCCCTTCAGGATAATGATCTCGTCCACAAGCTCTATCAGAAGATCATCAGCTCTTTGGAGATCGAAGGGAATTACATGATCCTCTTGGCCTCGGATGCCTACGACGTTTTCACCTACCGCAAGGACGCGGGGAAGGACGACGAGTCTACCGAGATATTCCGTTACATCCTCTGCGCGATCTGTCCCATCAAGATCGCCAAGCCCTCCCTCAGCTACTACGTCCGAGAGAATTGCTTCCGCAACGTGGTGGCGGATTCGGTGATCTCCCCTCCTGCGCTGGGATTCATGTTCCCCGCCTTTGATAACCGCTCCACCAACCTGTACGGCGCTCTGTACTATACGAGAGCCACGGATAACAACCATCCCGAATTTACCAACGCCATTTTCAACGCAGGGGCTCTGCCTATGCCCGCTACGGAGCAAAAGGAGACCTTCCGCTCGGTCTTGGCCGATGCCACGGGAGAGGCCTGCTCCCTTCCTATGGTGCGTTCTGTCCATGCACAGCTTCACATGGCTATGGAGGAGCATAAGATCTCCAAGGAGACCGATCCCCTGACCGTGGATAAGTACGCCATTCGGGATATGCTGGAGTTCTGCGGTGTGTCCGAGGAGAGCGTTTCTCAGTTCGAGGAGAAGTTTGATAAGGGATTCGGCCAGAACGCCGCCCTCTCTCCCCGTAACATCGTGGAGACCAACAGGTTCGAGGTGAGAACTCCCGACGTGGTCATCAAGGTCAACCCCGCCCGTACCGATCTGGTGGATACGAGGGTCATCGACGGTGTTCGCTACGTCCTCGTCCGCGCCGACGGCGGCGTGGAGGTCAACGGTATCAACGTGAACATTGACGCAGACGACGACAGGAACGGCGAAGAATAAATGAAGATTCGAGATACGAGACGGTTGGGGCGGAGATGCCCCCGTTTCGTATCTCTTTTTCTCCTTTTTGCAGGGATTATTTCAACAAATTTTCAAAACCCACTTGACAATTTTTCTGATCTGTACTATAATTATTGCGTTATGCAAACGCAGAGACGGGGAATTATCCCGCCGAACCTGTTCAGAGAGCCGCCGTGTGGTGCGAGGCGGTAGGATCGACGGTCATATCTCACCCCCGAGCGGCTTACCGAAAGAGGATTTTTTCTCCGTAGGGAAGGACGGCCCCTCCGTTACAGGGTCAAAGCGGGCATAGGTTTCTATGTCAAGCAGAGTGGTCCCGCGGATGTTTCCGTCTCTGTCATGCAGGGACGGTTTTTTGTTTTTCTAAATCATAACCTGAAAGGATACAACCATGAAGTACGATTTTTCCGCCATTGAATCCAAGTGGCAAAAGAAGTGGGACGAGGCACGCATCTTCTGTGCCGAGGATCATAGCGAAAAGCCCAAGTTCTACGGCCTCGTAGAGTTCCCCTATCCCTCGGGCGTGGGTATGCACGTGGGTCACATCAAGGCCTACTCGGGTCTGGAGGTCATTGGCCGTAAGAGAAGAATGCAGGGCTACAACGTCCTGTTCCCCATCGGCTTTGACGCCTTCGGTCTGCCCACCGAGAACTCCGCCATCAAGACGGGCATCCATCCCCGTCAGCTCACCGACAGAAACATTGAGAAGTTCTCCTCCCAGCTCCGCCGTGTAGGCTTTTCCTTTGACTGGGAGCGTGTCATCGACACCACCGAGGAGGATTACTATAAGTGGACTCAGTTCATTTTCCTGAAGATGTTTGAGAAGGGTCTGGCTTTCCGTGACACCGCCATGGTCAACTACTGTCCCCACTGTAAGGTGGTTCTCTCCAACGAGGACTCTCAGGGCGGCAAGTGCGACATCTGCCATTCCGATATCGTCCAGAAGTCCAAGGACGTTTGGTACCTCCGCATTACCGAGTACGCCGATAAGCTTCTGCAGGGTCTTGAGGGGGTGGATTACCTCCCCAACATCAAGATGCAGCAGGTCAACTGGATCGGTAAGTCCCGTGGCGCATTCGTCAACTTCGGCCTGACGGATACCGACGAGACCCTCCGCATCTACACCACCCGTCCCGACACCCTCTTCGGTGTGACCTTCATGGTCATCGCCCCCGAGCATCCCATCATCGAGAAGATGAAGGATCGCATTGAGAACATGGCTGAGGTGGAGGCCTACCAGACTGAATGCACCAAGAAGACCGAGTTTGAGCGCACCCAGCTGGTCAAGGATAAGACGGGCGTGTGTCTGAAGGGTCTTTGCGGAATCAATCCCGTGAATGGCAAGGAGATTCCCATCTACATTGCCGACTACGTCATGATGGGCTACGGCACCGGCGCCATTATGGCCGTTCCCGCCCATGACGAGCGTGACTACGACTTCGCAAAGAAGTTCGGCATTGACATCATCGAGGTCATCAAGGGCGGCAATATCGAGGAAGCCGCCTACACCGGCGACGGCCCCATGGTCAACTCCGACTTCCTGAACGCCTACGACAATAAGGCCGATTCCATCGCCGCCATGATCGAATGGCTGGGTGAGAAGGGCATCGGCGAGGGCGGCGTCCAGTTCAAGATGAAGGACTGGGCCTTCAACCGTCAGAGATACTGGGGCGAGCCTATTCCCATCGTCCATTGTCCCTCTTGCGGTATGGTGCCCGTTCCTTACGAGGAGCTGCCCCTCCGCCTGCCCCCCGTGACCGAGTTTGAGCCCGGTCAGGGCGGTGAGTCTCCTCTGGCTAAGCTGGATTACTTCGTAAACTGCAAGTGTCCCAAGTGCGGCGGTGATGCCAAGCGTGAGACCGATACCATGCCCCAGTGGGCAGGCTCTTCCTGGTACTTCCTCCGCTACATCGACCCCAAGAACGGGGAAGCACTGGCCGACATGGATAAGCTCCGTTACTGGATGCCCGTTGACTGGTACAACGGCGGTATGGAGCACGTCACCCGCCACCTGATCTACTCTCGCTTCTGGCATCACTTCCTCTATGATCTCGGCCTGGTGCCCACCGCCGAGCCCTACGCCAAGCGTACCGCCCAGGGTCTGATCCTCGGCCCCGACGGCGAGAAGATGTCCAAGTCCCGCGGTAACGTTGTTGACCCCAACGACGTGGTAGACGATATGGGTGCCGACGTTCTCCGTGTGTACATCCTCTTCATGGGTGACTACGGCGCCGCCGCGCCCTGGTCGGATAACTCCATGAGAGGCTGTAAGCGATTCCTGGAGCGTGTGGCCGATCTGCCCTCTCTCGTGAAGGGCGGCGAGGTCAATACCAAGCTGGAGTCCTCCTTCCACAAGACCCTCAAGAAGGTCAACTCCGACATTGAGGAGATGAAGTTCAACACCGCTATTGCGGCTATGATGGGTCTGCTCAACGAGGTCTTTGAGGTTGGCTCAATCACCAAGGATCAGCTTTCCATGTTCGTCCGTATGCTCTGTCCCTTCGCGCCTCACCTCTGCGAGGAGATGTGGGAGAGCATGGGCGGCAAGGGCTTTGCCTCTCTCGCCCAGTGGCCCGAGTACGACGAGGCCAAGACCATCGACTCCACCGTAGAGCTGGCCGTCCAGATCAACGGCAAGGTGCGCGGTAAGGTCACCCTGCCCATGAACGCTGATAAGGATACCTCTCTGGCCGCCGTCCACGCCGACGAGAAGCTCTTCGCTCTCGTGGATGGCAAGACCGTGATCAAGGAGATCGTGGTTCCCAACAAGATCATCAATATCGTGGTGAAGTAAGCCATTTGTTAGCAAAAGCCCACAGGTCTATGACCTGTGGGCTTTTGCTGTGATCCGTCTTGCCGATTCGAGCATATCCTGACCATATATCTAACCGCTAAGGAGCGTATTATGACTCTCGCCCGCCTGTTCAGAAAATGCCTCCACGCCCCCTACGTCACGTCCAGCAATTCCGCCGACCTGTATGTGGAAAAGCAGGGAAGCACCCTGTACTTCTATTTCCAAGGCTCCGACGGCGCCGAGGATTGGCTGAACAATCTGGATATTCCCGTCAAAGCCCTCCAAATGGCAGACGGAGAATACCTGTTCGCTCATCGGGGCTTCGTCCGTGTTTTTGGTGCGTTACTCCCTCGCATACGTGAAGCCGCTTCGGATAGCTCTGTTCGTTCTGTCTTTGTCGTGGGATTTTCCCACGGCGCGGCGCTGGCGGTGCTGTGCCACGGTTATCTGTGGCAGACCGTATCGCCTTTGCGCGGCCATCTGACGGGCTATGGCTTCGGCTGTCCCCGCGTTCTGTGGGGAAGGATCCCCCATAAAGAGATCTGGGAGAGCTTTACCGTTGTCCGCAATCTGAACGACGTGGTTACTCACGTTCCGCCCGCCTTTCTGGGGTACCGCCACGTGGGAAAGCTTCTGGAGATCGGAGAGAAAGGAAAATACTCCCCCGTGGATGCCCACCGTCCCGAAAATATTCTTCGTGAATTGATCATCTACGGCAGATAAGATAGACGGCAGGGTACCTATTAACTCCCCGCACGGCGAAAGGACGGAATTTTTTCCGTCATGGGATGCCCTGCATTTTTCATCGCAGAAAAGAATTCTTGCGGAATTTCCCGCAAGAGTCTTGACAAATCTCTGCTTCTGTGCTATAATGACTCCATTCAAACCGAGGACGAAGAAGAGTAGCGCGCACAAAGCCGGTAAAGAGAGCCGCCGACGGTGGAAGGGCGGTGCGGTCTCCGCGTGAATGGACTTCGGAGGGCAGGCCGAAACCCTTAGGGGAAGTAGTGACTGACGGGAAGCGTACCCGTTATCCGACGCGGTATATTTGCGTATACGGTAAGAGGATCGCTCCCCCGGGGAGCATCAATTTTGGGTGGCACCGCGGATTTTGTGAATTCGTCCCGAAACAAAGTTCTTGCTTTGTTCGGGGCATTTTTGTTTCAACCCGACGGAAAGGAAACTGCTATGTTCATATTTCATCCAACGGATAAGCGATGGTGAGATTCACCGCCCGTTTTGCAGTTTTGTCTTACGAATATTTCAAATCATCGAAAAGGAGATATCCCCATGAGCGCACAAGATATGAAGAAAGAGATCCCCTACAAAATATACATCAGCGAGGCCGACATGCCCAAGGCTTGGTATAACCTCCGTGCTGACATGAAGCACAAGCCCGCCCCCCTGCTCAACCCCGACACGCTTCAGCCCATGACCTACGACGATCTCCGTCCCGTATTCTGCGACGAGCTGATCAAGCAGGAATTGGACGATACCACTCCCTACGTGGAGATTCCCGAGGAAATCCGCTCCTTCTACAAAATGTACCGCCCCGCTCCCCTGGTGCGCGCCTACTGCCTGGAGGAGAAGCTGCAAACTCCCGCCAAGATCTACTACAAGTTCGAGGGAAACAACACCTCCGGCTCCCATAAGCTCAATTCCGCCATTGCTCAAGCCTATTACGCCAAGAAGCAGGGCCTTAAGGGCGTAACCACCGAGACGGGAGCCGGCCAGTGGGGTACGGCCCTGTCCATGGCCTGCGCATATCTGGGACTGGATTGCCGTGTGTACATGGTCAAGGTCAGCTACGAGCAGAAGCCCTTCCGCCGTGAGGTCATGCGTACCTACGGCGCACAGGTCACCCCCTCTCCCTCCACCACCACCGAGGTGGGCAGAAGGATCCTGGAGAAGCATCCCGGTACCGGCGGCTCTCTGGGCTGCGCCATTTCCGAGGCCGTAGAGGCCGCAGGAACGCTGGGCGACTATCGCTACGTGCTGGGAAGCGTGTTGAATCAGGTCATGCTTCACCAGTCCGTCATCGGTCTGGAGACCAAGATCGCCATGGATCAGTACGGCATCAAGCCCGACATCATCATCGGCTGTGCGGGCGGCGGCTCCAATCTGGGCGGCTTGATCGCCCCCTTCATGGGAGAGAAGCTCCGTGGCGAGGCGGATTACCGCTTCATCGCCGTCGAGCCTGCCTCCTGCCCCAGTCTGACCCGTGGTAAATTTGCCTACGACTTCTGCGATACGGGCATGATCTGCCCCTTGGTCAAGATGAAGACCCTTGGCAGCGGCTTTATCCCCGCCCCCAACCACTCGGGCGGCCTCCGCTACCACGGCATGAACCCCATTCTGTCCCAGCTCTACGACGACGGCCTCCTGGAGGCCACCACCGTCAAGCAGACCGAGGTCTTTGAGGCTGCCGAGTACTTCGCCCGCGTGGAAGGCATCCTCCCCGCTCCCGAGTCCAGCCACGCCATCCGTGTTGCTATGGACGAGGCCATTAAGTGCCGTGAGACCGGCGAGGAGAAGACCATACTCTTCGGCCTTACGGGTACCGGCTACTTCGATATGGTGGCCTACGAGAAGTTCAACAACGGCCAGATGACCGATTACGTTCCCACCGACGACGATCTTGCAGCGGGCTTTGCGGGACTGCCGGAGATCAATCTGTAAGCCTTTCTTTTCGGTCATAATCAAACGCAAGCAGGGAATCAAGCCAAAAAAATCAGGAATTTATTTTTGAAAACCTATTGACTTTTCTCCCTGCTTGTGCTATAATATCGCTGTTGCGGAAGCGTAGCTCAGCTGGTTAGAGCGCACGGTTCACATCCGTGAGGTCATGGGTTCGAGCCCCCTCGTTTCCACCAAAAAGAAAACCCGATGCATGGCATCGGGTTTTCTTTTTGGTAAATGCAGGGTCGATCGACCCGTGTTCAAACTGCACGTAAATAAGAGATTCCTGATTGGCAGCGACCAAGGGGAGCGGAGAGCAGCTTGACCAGCTCGACGAAGTCGAGGTGTGGGTTCAGAGCCCCCGAATCATCCCGATGCATGGCATCGGGTTTTCTTTTTGGTAAATGCAGGGTCGATCGACCCATGTTCAAACTGCCCGTAAACAAGAAATTCCTGATTGGTAGCGACCAACGGGAGCGAATAGCAGTTTGCAACACCTCGCTGAAAGCGAGGTGGGGGTTCAGAGCCCCCGAATTACCCAGTGCAAAGCACTGGGTTTTCTTTTTGGTAAATGCAGGGTCGATCGACCCATGTTCAAACTGCACGTAAATAAGAGATTCCTGATTGGCAGCGACCAGGGGGAGCGGAGAGCAGCTTGACCAGCTCGACGAAGTCGAGGTGTGGGTTCAGAGCCCCCGAGCCACCCCGATGCATGGCATCGGGGCCTCTTTTTGGTAAATGCAGGGTCGATCGACCCATGTTCAAACTGCAAGAAACGGAAGAAGTTCAAAATCGGTAGCGACCAACGGGAGCGGAGAGCAGTTTGCCCCCCTCGCCAAGGGCGAGGGAGGCTTGCACAAAGGCGAGGTGGGGGTTCAGATCAGGCATCGGTGAAATATCCGATGCCGAAATTTTTATCATCAATCTCGGAAATACAGTAAAATGCCTTGATTAATTCATAAAATAATGGTATAATGATTATGGAAAAACCAATTAACATGTTAAATAAAATCTTTAAAATGAGCTTTTTGTTTCCAAGAGGGTATGAGATTGATGGTACATCAATTAAATATAAATGCAGTGATTTATTTATTGAAAAATTTGAAAGGAAGGGCGAACTATGAAAATTCAATTTATCGGTGCGGCACAAGAGGTGACAGGCAGCTGTACCTTGCTTGAAATCAACGACCGTTATTATTTGGTGGATTGCGGTATGGAGCAAGGAATTGACGTGTTTATGAACGTCGCCCTGCCAATTCCCGCAAGTCAGGTTGATGCGGTCTTCTTGACGCACGCGCACATCGATCACTCGGGAATGCTGCCAAGACTTTATAAGGACGGCTTCCGTGGCATTATATACGCAACAGAAGCAACGGCAAAGCTTGCTGACATTATGCTCAAGGATAGCGCGCATATCCAGATGAGTGAGATCGAATGGAAAAACAGAAAGGCGGAGCGTTCGGGTGAGGAAAATTTCACCCCCACGTACACTCTTGAGGATGCACTTGGAGCAATCAAACTGTTCAGAGGCGTTCCCTATGATCGGAGAACAACCGTATCCGCGGGCGTAGATATTCGCTTTACGGATATAGGTCATCTGCTTGGCTCGGCGGCAATTGAAATATGGCTCCGAGAGGGAGAGGTGGAAAAGAAGATCGTGTTCAGCGGTGACGTCGGCAACACCGACCAGCCGATCATCAAGGACCCTTCTCCTATCGCTGAAACGGACTATCTCGTTCTCGAATCTACTTATGGTAGCCGTAATCACGAGCGACATACCGATACGATAGAGATGCTGGCACAGTTTATTGATAAAACGCTGTCAAGAGGCGGAAACGTCATTATTCCGTCCTTTGCCATCGGACGCACCCAGGAGCTTCTGTATGCGATCCGTGAGATCAAGCAAAGAGGGCTTGTAAAGGATACGGATTTCCCCGTCTACGTTGACAGCCCCTTGGCGATCGAAGCGACCGAAATATTCTCCAAATGCGATCCCGCTTGCTTCGATGAAGAAACAAACAAATTGATCGAGCAGGGAATTGATCCCATCAAATTCCCAAACCTGCGCCTTTCGGTCACGGTCGAGGAGTCCAAGCGTATCAATGAAACTCCCGAGCCGAAGGTCATTCTGTCAGCAAGCGGTATGTGTGAGGCGGGCAGGATCAGGCATCATCTGAAGCATAACCTTTGGAGACCTCAGAATCTGATACTGTTTGTGGGTTATCAAGCCGAGGGTACGCTTGGAAGAAATCTTGTCGAGGGGGTTCAGAACGTCAGACTTTTCGGTGAGGATATTGCCGTCAGAGCCGAGATCCGTTCCCTCAAGGGAACCAGCGGACACGCCGACCAACAAGGTCTTATCTCGTGGCTTGAGAGCTTTGAGAAAAAACCTCGTACTGTGTTCCTGAATCACGGAAACGAGGAATCCATCTCGATCCTTTCTGACGAACTTAAGGAGCGCGGATATGCGGTAGAGGCTCCATACAGCGGAACAGAGTACGATCTGATTAAGGGTATTATGACCGCATACACCGAAAAGAAGCGTGTTACGGCAGCAGACGTTGCCAAGGCACGCTCCAGAAAGAATCATATCCACCGTGATCTCGTATCGCAGGCAGAAGCGCTTCTTGCTCTTGCCAAGCGTTGCGAAAGCCGTCCGAACAAGGAGAATGCTAAGTTCGCGGCACAGATCAGAGCCTTGATGGATAAATGGGAAAGATGAATAATGGGCTTTTGATTATTCTTCCGTTTGAACGATAACAAAAATCCCGACGGATCTCTTTAATGGGATCGTCGGGATTTTTAATTATGTGGTATCAGACCTTTGCCGGAGCAGGCACCTTGGCCGTGGCGGTGTACTCGGTCACACCCGAGATGGTTTCGCCGTCAACCTGCACGGGAGAGGGACGGTCAAAGACCACCTTGATGTCATAGCCCGTCAGCACGGTGACGAATTTCTCGCTCTTGATATGCTCGCCCTTGAAGATGGAGGGGAAGATCATCAGGGTGCGGAGACTGCTCGACCCGTGGAAGATCAGCACCGAGAGCTTGCCGTCCTCGGCGGTACGATCCTGGGCAGGGGTGGCCATCATGCCACCGCCGTAGTAGCGCCCCTTCATGGTGGGAGCCAGCCATACCTTCTTGAAGCGGTACTCCTTGCCGTCCACCGTGATCACGGCGCTCGTGGGCTTATAGTGGAACAAAAGCCCCTTGATGGCAATGGCGGTATAGTTGACAGCTTTGGTAGACTTGGCCTTTTGTGCGTCTCCCTCCTCACAGCAGTAGCCGTCAATGCCAAATCCCACGTTGTTGAGGAAACGGTAGGTCTTGCCCTTGACCTCGGTTACGGGAAGGTTACGAATGTACTGCGTGATGCATACGGGAGTGCCGTCAGGGGTTTTGTCCAGATCACGGAGAAAATCGTTGCCCGATCCTACGGCCAGATAGTAAACCTCGCAGGGAATCTCCATCTCGTCGGTATCATTGATAAAGCGATTCAGGGTTCCGTCGCCGCCGCAAATGGTCAGTGTGTCCTCGGCGGTCACACCCGCCATGAGGGAATCATACCCGTCTATGGCCGTCATGTTTAACAGGACAGAGTCGGAAGAGGTGGCGGCAAGCTTCTTGGCGACCTCCTCGGCGGTGCCGTTGCCTGCGTGGGGATTGAACAGAATATACTGCTTCATAAAAACCGTCTCCTTAAGAAAAAAGTTAGGGTTTTTGCTATTATACTACCAATTGTACACAACAAAAGTAAACTGAAACGAAACTGAACGACAGAAAACGACAAATAATTTCCAATAAACCCATATCCTTTCTCCTGGAACCCGAACGAAATCTTCGGCATGTAGTTAAATTTACTTAATACTTTCTTCCAAGGCTATTGCATTTTATTTGAGATTGTGGTATAATAATACCGACAGAAAAAGAGAGGGGGGATTTGCCGTGTCCGAGAACAAAACCTATATTGCCATCGACCTCAAATCCTTCTACGCCTCGGTGGAATGTGTGGAGCGGGGACTGGATCCTATGACTACAAATCTGCTGGTGGCCGATGAGGGCCGCACCGAAAAAACCATTTGTCTGGCGGTGTCTCCCTCTCTTAAGGCCTACGGTATATCGGGACGGGCGCGACTGTTTGAGGCGGTGCAGCGGGTCAAGGAGGTCAATGCCCGGCGCAAGGAATCTGCCCCCTACGGTCGTCTGAAGGGTAAATCCTATCTTGACGCAGAGCTGAAGCGAGATCCTACTTTAGCCGTGGATTTCCTCATATCCCCTCCTCGTATGGCTCACTATATGGCGTATAGCACCCGCATTTATCAAATTTACCTGAAGCACGTGTCCCCCGAGGATATTCACGTCTACTCCATTGACGAGGTTTTCATTGATGCCACGCCTTACCTCCGTCAAAGCGGCCTGTCCGCCTACGACTTTGCCCGCCGTATCATACGGGACGTCCTTCGGGAAACGGGGATCACGGCTACGGCGGGTATAGGAACCAATCTGTACCTATGTAAGATCGCTATGGACATCGTGGCCAAGCACGCCGAGGCCGATGCAGACGGCGTACGCATCGCCGAGCTGGACGAATACACGTACCGTGCCCTTTTGTGGGATCATCGCCCCTTGACCGACTTCTGGCGGGTGGGAGGCGGCTATACAAAGGCATTGGAAGCCCACGGACTGTACACCATGGGGGATATTGCCCGCTGCTCGGTGGGCGCACCCAATGCCTTCCACAACGAGGCTCTGCTCTACAAGCTCTTTGGAGTCAACGCAGAGCTGCTCATAGATCACGCATGGGGCTATGAGCCCTGTACCATAGCTGACATTAAATCCTACAAGCCTGAATCCAACAGCATTTCCTCGGGACAGGTACTACAGAATCCTTACACCTTTGAGAAGGCCAAGCTGGTTATTCGGGAAATGGCAGATCTCCTCGTGCTGGATCTGGTGGACAAGGGACTCATGACAGACCAGATCGTCCTGACTGTGGGATACGATATTGAAAACCTGCAGGATCCGGTCATTGCCGCTCGCTATAAGGGGCCCGTTACCACCGATCATTACGGCCGCCGCGTTCCCAAGCACGCCCATGGCACCGAAAATCTGGGGGAATACACCTCCTCCACCAAGCGTATCATAGCCGCCACCGAACAGCTTTGCGACCGCATCTTAAACCCTGATCTTCTCGTTCGCCGTATGAGCATTACCGCCGCCCGTGTGTTGCGGGAAGCCGATGCCCGTTTGGCCGACAGGAAGGACGAGCAGTTATCCATGTTCACGGATTACGAGGCGGAGGCCAAGGAGAGGGAGGCCGAGACCGCCGCCCTGGAGCGGGAGAGACGGATGCAGGAGACGGTGATTGACATCAAAAAGAAGTACGGCAAGAACGCCATTATGAAGGGCATGAACCTCCAAGAAGGCGCAACGGCCAAGGATCGCAACCGCCAGATCGGCGGCCATAAGGCGTAAGGAGGGAAGCACCGTGAGTAGTAAAGAACCCAGAACCCCCGCCGAGGTCCTGTATGCAGATATTATTGACCTTCCCCGTCCCCTGTCTCCCCATCACCGCCCCATGTCCAACTACAGCCGCGCCGCCCAGTTTGCCTCCTTTGATGCTCTGACGGGCTTTGGCGATGCCGTGGACGAAACCGCCCGTCTCACTGACAAAAGGATCGTGCCCGCCGAGGATAAAAAGCAGATGCTGGACGAGATCCTACACCTGCTTTTGGATATGGCCGACAATCCACCTTGCGTTCGTATCACACGGTTCCTTCAGGATTTCCGCAAGGAGGGTGGCGCATACGTGACCGTTACGGGAAGGGTCGCCGACGTAGACACCTTTGCCGGATGCGTAGTGCTGACGGATAAGCGTCGGATACCCATAGAGGATATTCTTGAAATAGAAATGTAGATCACAAAAGGAGCTATGAATATGTCTTATATTTACGACACACTCATCATCGGAGGTGGCCCTGCGGGCTATACCGCCGCCCTGTACGCCGCCCGCGCGGGTATGAACACCGCGGTTCTGGAGCGCATGAGTCCCGGCGGTCAGATGGCCCTTACAGACACCATTGACAACTATCCCGGATTCCACGAGGGCGTGGACGGCATCATGTTGGGCATGAATATGCAGATGCAGGCTGAGCGCTTTGGCGCCAAGACTCTTTATGAGGACGTTTTAGGCGTTGATTTTACAGACTCTGCGGTAAAGACGGTTAAAACGGCCACCAATACCTATCTCGCTCGTACCGTCATTATCGCCACGGGAGCAAATCCTCGTGAGCTGGGGCTTCCCAACGAGCGCGCGCTGACGGGGAAGGGTGTCCACTACTGTGCCCATTGCGACGGTCGCTTCTACAAGGGCAAGACCGTGGCCGTGGTGGGCGGCGGTAACTCGGCGGTGTCCGATGCCCTGTACCTGTCCCGTGTGACCGACAAGGTCTACGTGATCCATCGCCGTGACAGCCTGCGAGCGACAAAGATCTACCACGAGCCTCTTATGAAGGCCGAGAACGTGGAGTTCGTTTGGGACAGCGCCATTACCGAGATCCTCTCCGACGGCCGTGTGACGGGGGTAAAGGTCAAGAACCTGAAGGACGGCTCGGAGCGGGAGATAGGCTTCAGCGGTTTGTTCGTCAGCATCGGTCGCAACCCCGCAACAGATTTTTTGAAGGGCGTATTGGAGCTGGACGATTATGGCTACATCGTGGCCGATGAATCCACCCGTACCTCCGTCCCCGGGGTCTTCGCCGTGGGAGACGTCCGCACCAAGGCTCTGCGGCAGGTCGTTACCGCCGTGGCCGACGGCGCTACCGCCATTCACTATGCGGAGGAGTATCTCTCCCGATCTATGTGACCCGTATGTCAATCAAATTTTATAGCCACCCATCACGGGTGGCTTTTTTGATCATGAAACCGCAAATTCCTGTTATATATTCAGTATTAGGGAACAATAATAGAATATCAAGACCGAGGAGAGGATGCGGTGTGGGGAACTATGGTCTATTTGATTGGGATACTTGTAGGATATGGCTTGGGGTGTGTTAACGCCGCCTATTTTCTCGCTCGTCTGCGGGGCTTTGACATTCGGGACAGGGGCTCAAAAAATGCGGGCGCGTCCAACGTTGTGATCACCCTGGGAAAGAAAATGGGACTCTTGTGTGCCGCCTTTGATATGGCTAAGGCGATCGTAGCTGTGTGGATGATGGCCTGGCTTTTCCCCGAGACCAACACCTTCGCCGTTACAGCGTCCGCCTGTATTTTAGGACATATTTTTCCCTTCTATATGGGCTTCCGCGGGGGGAAGGGACTGGCATGCCTGGGCGGTGCCATATTGGCTTTTGATCTTCGTGTGTTTGTGGCGCTCTTGATTTTTGAGGTGTTTGTTGTGCTGGTAAGCCGGTATATATGCTTTGTCCCCATAACCGCCTCGGCCATGCTCCCACTCATTTATGGCTTCATGCATCGAGACCTGTGGGGGGCTATGCTGCTGGCCGGAGTGGGGCTGGTGATCTTTTGCAAGCATTTGGTGAATATTCGTCGAATCCTCCAGGGACGGGAGCTTCGTCTTTCCTACCTATGGGCTCGGGACAAGGAGACCCAACGGATCGAAAAACAGTACCGAAATAGCGATGAATCCAAGGGCTGACAGGTTATGGGGAGGCTGCGAGGATTTCTCTATAAACTCCTAAAATCCATGTAACAGGGTATTTACAAACGCTTGAAAATATGCTATAATACCCGTAGAGCGGTGCTGCCGTCATTTCCGATTCAAAAGGAGCTTTCTTATGTATATTACAAATGATATTCGTTACGTCGGTGTGAACGATCATGCCATGGATCTCTTTGAGGGACAGTACGTAGTCCCCAATGGGATGGCCTATAATTCTTACGTTATTTTGGACGATTTGATCGCCGTCATGGATACCGTTGACGCGCGGTTTACCCATGAATGGCTGGACAATATCCAGACCGAGCTGAACGGTCGCACACCTAATTTCCTGGTGATCCAGCACATGGAGCCTGATCACTCCGCAAACATCGTCAATTTCCTCAAGGTCTATCCCGATGCCATTCTGGTGGCATCCTCCAAGGCCTTCACCATGATGAAGAACTTTTTCGGCAAGGATCTTACGGGCAACGGCATGATCGTCAAGGAGGGCGATACCCTCAATCTGGGTAAGCACACCCTGCATTTCGTTTCCGCCCCCATGGTCCATTGGCCTGAGGTCATGGTGACCTATGATTCCACGGATAAGGTTTTGTTCTCTGCCGACGGCTTTGGCAAGTTCGGCGCGTTGGATGTGGAGGAGGACTGGGCATGCGAGGCTCGCCGTTACTACATCGGCATCGTGGGCAAGTACGGCGCACAGGTTCAGGCGCTTTTGAAGAAGGCCGCCACTCTGGATATTCAGGCCATCTGTCCCCTCCACGGCCCTGTGCTGACCGAGAATCTCGGGTACTACCTGAATCTGTACAACACGTGGGCCTCTTACCAGCCTGAGGAGGAGGGCATCGTGATTGCCTATACCTCGGTCTACGGCAACACCAAGAAGGCCGTCATGAAGCTGGCGGATCAGCTCCGCGCCAAGGGATGCCCCAAGGTCGTGGTCAACGATCTGGCTCGCTCGGATCTGGCCGAGTGCGTAGAGGATGCCTTCCGTTACTCCAAGCTGGTGTTGGCGACCACCACCTATAACGCAGATGTTTTCCCCTTCATGAGGGAGTTCATCCACCATCTGACCGAGCGAAACTACTCCAATCGCACCGTGGCTTTTATTGAGAACGGCTCTTGGGCACCTCTGGCTGCCAAGGTCATGAAGGGCATGATGGAGGAGTGCAAGAATATCACCTATACGGAAAATAACGTTAAGATCCTGTCCGCCCTGAATGACGAGAGCAATACCCAACTGGCGGCTCTGTCCGACGAGCTGTGCCGTGAGTATCTGGCCAGACAGGGGGAGACCGCCAACAAGAACGATATGACGGCGCTGTTCAAGCTTGGCTACGGTCTCTACGTAGTCACCTCCAACGACGGAAGGAAGGACAACGGACTGATCGTCAATACGGTGTCGCAGGTGGCGGACAATCCCACCAAGATCGCCGTTACCATCAACAAGGCCAATTACTCCCACCATATCATCAAGCAGACGGGCATCATGAACGTGAACTGCCTCACCGTGGATGCGCCCTTCAAGGTTTTTGAGACCTTTGGCTTCCAAAGCGGTCGTAACGTGGATAAGTTTGCGGACTGCACACCTCTGCGCTCGGACAACGGACTGGTGTTCCTGCCCCGCTACATCAACGCCTTCATGTCCCTGAAGGTGGAGCAGTACGTAGATCTGGAGAGTCACGGCATGTTCATTTGCACCATCACCGAGGCCCGCACCATTTCCGACCGTGAGACTATGACCTATGCCTACTACCATGCCAACGTCAAGCCCAAGCCCAAGACCGACGGCGTTAAGGGTTATGTTTGTACCATTTGCGGTTACGTCTACGAGGGAGATCCTCTGCCCGAGGATTTCGTCTGCCCCTTGTGCAAGCACGGTGCGCAGGATTTTGAGCCAATCAAATAATTCATTGAAAGCCCCCCTTCATGGGGATTCATAGCAAAACGAAAACCACGCAACAAATGCGTGGTTTTCGTTTTGCCAACAACGCCAGCAGAGAGTGGCAGGGGTTGTTTACATGATGCTTTTGCTTTGATAGAGTGTCGAGCAACCGTGCTTATACGATCTCGTAATCGTCAATCGCAGTGTCGTTGTCGATGGTGTTCACTACGAAGGAATTCTCGTAGGGAACAAAGGCGTGGTCGTGGCCTTCGTGGTCATCCACAGTCTTTTTGGACAGAGAACTGATAATCAGGGAAATTGCCATCGTTGCCATGGAGCCAATCATCAAAACGGCCAGAATGATGGCCATAATAACAACGTATTTCTTGTTTTTTGCGTTCATTGTGTGTGTCCTTTCTCATCTGGGAGCAATACGCATATTATACCAAATCTTTTCTTGTTTTGCAAGGGGTTTTGCGATTTTTTGTCATTTTGACGAATAAAAAGCGTACCCCCCACAAGGAGAGGTACGCAGTAGGGAAATCGAATCATTCGGTACGCAAGGCAACCACGGGATCCTTGCGAGAGGCGCTCTTTGCGGGGATAAGACCGGAGATGACGGTCATGATCGTAGAGACCGCAATCAGAATGATGGCGCCCTCCCAGGGAAGAACGGCCGCGATGGAGGGAATGCCCGTGAGGTGCTGTATGATGAGGGAGGCGGGAATACAGATGATGACCGTCGCTGCAATGCCAATGATGCCGGCACAGAGGCCGATGATCAGGGTCTCCGCGTTGAACACGCGGGAGATATCCCGCTTGGATGCGCCCATGGCACGCAGGATTCCGATCTCCTTGGTGCGCTCCAGCACCGAGATGTAGGTGATGATACCGATCATGATGGAGGAGACCACAAGGGAGATGGATACGAAGGCGATCAGCACGTAGGAGATGGCGTTGATGATGGTGGTAATAGAGGACATGAGCAGGCCCACCATGTCGGTGTACTTGATCTCATATTCCTCGGCAAGGGAGGCTTCCTCGTCGGCCTCGGTGTCGGTGAGGGTCGCATTGGTGCTCTCCCGCCAATTGGGCTTGTAGACGTCCAAATAGGTAGGGAGATTGTCGTTGTAGTCCTTGATGAAGGCCTCAATCTGATCCTTGGAAGCAAAATCCACGGCGTAGAAGTTGATGGAGGCAGGCTTTGCCTGCTCGGCGTCTCCCAGCTCGGCCAGATTGGACTCGTAGGTAGCGTCGGTGCGGGGAGAGAGCTCGTAGAGGGTATCGACCAGACGGTCAAAGGACTCCTCATCCTGTCCGATCAGGCCGATGAGCTGGATGAAGTTGTCGTGATTGACCTCCATCTGCGCAATGCTCTCGTTCATGCCCTCATAGACCGATTCCATGACCGTGTCTCCAAGAACCTGCTGGAGGGAGGAGAACAGCATCATCTGCTGGGTCATCTGCACGGTGGTTTCGGTACCGGGGATGGAGACCTCAACCATCTTGTTGAGAATGGGGAATACTCGTTTGAGGTTCTGGGGCGTGACGGTCAGGGTGTCGTCGGAAAGCTGAGCGCAGATGCCCGCAAGCATCATGTTACTCATAGGCCCCGACGCACCCAGCGCCTCCAGCATGGCGTCAAGGAGAGCCGCCTGCTCTTCGGCGGTCATCAGACTGATCATGAAGGAGAAGGTCTCTTTGGTCACAGGGGGGTTCTTGGCGAAATTCTCCCGCATTTGCTTTGTCATGAAGGAATAGAGGGTATCCATGGTAGCAGGTTCAATGGTATCAATGAGCTTGTCAATGTTCTCAGGCGTATATTCGGTGCGGGAGAATTCAAGACCCGTAAGGACGTTATACGTCGGGGTCTCCTTTTGCTGATTGATGATGTCGCTCTTTTCATTCTCGGCAAGGATGTAATCGGTCAGACCCTTGGTATAGGCCAGATTGGTGGAGATGGAGGTGGCGGTAGCTCCCTCGGCGGGACGGATGATACCCGAGATCTTCAGCTCCACGCCGTTATCGGTCACGAACTGCATCTTTTTTTCGGTATCAAGATCAAGCTCGGTGCGCAGATCGCGCCAAATGGGGTAGATCTTACCGTCCACGGCGTAGGTTTTGTCGGTCTCCTCAAAATAATCCGAGGTGTTGAGCAGATAGAAGGTCATGCCCACGAAGTCCTCGTATTTCATGGGATCCATAGGGGTGGTATCGTAGTTGTTGCCGTCCTGCATCAGTTTATTGATGATCTCCTCCATCTCAGCCTGATCCAGCACGCCCAGCATATAAAGGGTCATCTTGCTGATCTGGTTGTTCTTGGAGACTACCAGCACCAGCTCGTTGTCCTCCTTCGGCCAATCGCCCGCGACCACGTCGTACTGCTGCTCCAGAAGCTCTCGGTTGTCGATCATCTCGGACATGACCGACATATCCATCCCGGACATATCCATAAGACCCGTCATGCCCGAGAAGGCGTCGCCCATGTTGTCGAAGATGGTGGTGGGATTGACCTGCGTTAAGCGATCACCGCCGTCCTCCTCCTTGACAATGTTGAACACCTGCAGGTCAAAATCGTAGGTGTACTGAAGAGAGCTGATATAGGGCTTGAGTTTTTCGTAGTGGGCGTCAATGTGCTTTTTGAAGGTCTCAAGGTCGTTCTTCTGCACCTTATTCATGGCCGACATCATAGAGCCCATGGAATCGTCCACGTAGATCATACCCGAATCGCGGTAATCCTTCTCCTCCTCGATGGAGGTCATGGCCCCCATCATGGCGGCCAAATCCTGTGTTTGCGCCTGAATAGAGAGAGGGTAGGTGGACAGGGTATCCTCCTGTACCAGAGAGATGTAGGCGTTGATACCGTTGGACAAGGCCAGGATCAAGGCGATGCCAATGATACCGATAGAGCCCGCAAAGGAGGTCATGAAGGTACGACCCTTCTTGGTCATGAGGTTGTTGAGGGAGAGGTGGAAGGCCGTCCAGAAGGACATGGAGGTTTTCTTGCCCTTCTTAACGTCGGTCTTGCGCACCATCTCTTCTTTTGCGGTGGGGGCTTCAAAGGGCATGGAATCATCGGTGATGCGTCCGTCGCGAAGCTTTACGATGCGGGTGGAGTACTCCTCGGCCAGCTCGGGGTTATGGGTGACCATGATGACCAACTTGTCCTTGGCGATCTCTCGGAGGATCTCCATGATCTGTACGCTGGTAACGGTATCCAATGCACCCGTGGGCTCGTCGGCCAGAAGAATATCGGGGTCGTTGACGATGGCGCGGGCAATGGCCACACGCTGCATCTGACCGCCCGACATCTGGTTAGGCTTCTTGTGGAGCTGATCGCCCAGACCTACCTTTTCCAGCGCCTCAGCGGCTCGTCTGCGTCGCTCGGCCTTGGAGATGCCCGACAGGGTCAGAGCCAGCTCTACGTTGGCCAGAACGGTTTGGTGAGGGATGAGATTGTAGCTTTGGAATACAAAGCCTATGCTGTGGTTGCGGTAGGTATCCCAATCCCGATCCTTGAAGTCCTCGGTGGATTTGCCGTTGATGAGCAGGTCACCTTCGGAGTAGCGATCCAGACCGCCGATGATGTTGAGCAGGGTGGTCTTGCCACATCCCGAGGGGCCGAGAATGGATACGAACTCGCACTCACGGAAGTCAATGCTGACTCCGTCCAAGGCGCGGGTTGTCGTATCGCCCACGACGTATTTCTTTTTGATGTTTTTCAGCTGGAGCATGTTATTCCTCTCTCTTGGGTTTCGATTAACTTAAATAAGTAAAAGGGCATATATGAGTATAACATGGATATGTGAACCTATCATGAATCAAAGGTAGCATTTTGTAACGATGTATAGTTTTCAAATTGGAGTTTGTGGGGGAGGCCTCCCCGTTCCCCCAAGCAGGGGTGAAGGGGGCGAAGCCCCCTTCACAGAATCGGAAGGCCGGGGGTGCCGTGGGCGGCCCGAGCGCCCTGGCGCGCGGCGGAAGCCGCAAGAAAGCTTCCGAGAAAGTTCTTGTTGTACGAAGGGAAATCGCCTTTTTAACTCCTAAATTTTCTTGCACCTTCCGGTGCGCGTCAGGGCGTTTTTCCGACAAGCCGCACCACGGCAAATGATGCCCGTAAGGGCTACATTTGCAGGCCGCAACTATCTCTGTTGGATTATGGGTAATGTTGGTGTTGCGGCTGACGCCCCCGACACCCCAGGCCCCCTACATTTTCTTTGCGGGTGCTCTGCCCCTGCACCCCGTTAAAGCGGAAACCCAACTCCCCGACAAACCCAAACTTGCCCCCCGATTTTTATATGCTCGCCATCGTCTCCACTGCCTTGGACGAGCAGAGGATTTTTCCGTATTCTCCTAAGTACAATACTGTGTCCCCGTTTATTTCCTCCCCGTATTCCGTAAGGAAAGGGAAGAGCATGGCACCGTCCTGCTCCTCGGAAATGTATAGCGAGAGATACCACACTCTTTCATTTGAGGGGGATATGTATAGGGTGCTGCCTTTGTGAAAGCCCCTAAGCTTGAGTCGCCTGCAAAGTGCGGTCAAATCATCAAGCCGTTCTATACGGAGCCACACGAGCCGATCCCGTGCATTGCTGATTTTTTCTTTGCCCATAACCTCCTTCAGAAGCTTTGCTTCGCCCGCGTCCCCCAGCTTCGTAACGAAAATCTCACAGCCCCCGCCCTTGGATGTGTACAACTGAACGAACAATCTCTCCCCCTCGGTGTCAAAGCCGATCTGACTGTTGGCGTCTGCAAAGATGTGTCGCAGAACCTTGCGGGTATGAGGTGTGACACTATGGGTGCTTTCCTCCGCAGAATCGGGCTCTGTCAGATCGTAGTGAGCCATATCCTCTCCCGTCAGCATGATCTTAAGTCGGTTCTCGCCTATAACGATGAGTTCCATGCCGGTATCCTTTCTGTGTAAAAGCCCCGATCCGTTGGGGCATGATGTATCTACATTATACTCCTGACGGGTGGATTTGGGTAGTCCTAAAAAAATGGAAATTTTCAAGGAGGGATTACGAAGTGTAAAAGGGAAATGCCTTATTTTTTCCTTTAGTGACCTTGACCTGCCGCCCACTTCAACAAAGTAAAATTTTCTTGATTGTTTTCCCGTCAACCTATTGACGAAATCCGTAAAAAATGGTATAATAATTTATCTGTTTTTTTCATCGGAGGTATTGATATGAAAGCAGTTACATTGTTTGACAGAGGTATGTACCTCGTAGGCGGCACTCCCGCCGAGACTGCCGCCCTTTCCGTAGAGGAAGCCAGTCGCGGCACCATTGCTTACTCCATCCTGTCTGCCCACAACGTATCGGGCAACATGGACAAGCTCCAAATAAAATTCGACGCATTGGTATCCCACGATATTACATACGTTGGCATCATCCAGACCGCCAGAGCCAGCGGTCTGAAGGAATTCCCCATTCCCTATGCTATGACAAACTGCCACAACAGCCTGTGTGCGGTAGGCGGTACCATTAACGAGGACGATCACGTGTTCGGCCTCTCTGCCGCCAAAAAGTACGGCGGTATCTACGTCCCCGCTAACCAGTCGGTCATTCACTCCTATGCCCGTGAGGAGCTGGCAGGATGCGGAAAAATGATCCTGGGCTCTGACTCTCATACCCGCTACGGCGCTCTGGGTACCATGGGCGTGGGCGAGGGTGGCCCTGAGCTGGTCAAGCAGCTTCTCAAGAATACCTACGATGTGAACCGCCCCGAGGTGGTCATGGTCTACCTCCATGGCACCCCCAAGCGGGGTATCGGCCCTCACGACGTGGCGCTCGCCCTTGTCGGCGCTACCTTCGCTAACGGCTTTGTTAAGAACAAGGTGCTGGAGTTCGTTGGCCCCGGTGTGAAGGATCTGCCCATTGACTTCCGCAACGGTATCGACGTTATGACCACCGAGACAACCTGCCTGTCCTCCATCTGGGTCACCGATGAGGTGGTCAAAAAGCACTACGAGACCCACGGTCGTCCCGAGGAATACAGGGAGCTGGCTCCCGCAGACGTGGCCTACTACGATGCCATGATCGACATTGACCTGTCCGAGATGGAGTCTATGATCGCTCTGCCCTTCCACCCCTCCAACGTCTACACCATCCATGACTTCCTGGCCAATGCCAAGGAGATCCTGGCGTCCGTTGAGGCCGAGGCCGCTGAGAAGTTCAAGAAGGCTAAACTGAACCTCACCGATAAGGTGCAGGCTGACGGCTCTGTGCTGGCAGATCAGGGCATCATCGCAGGTTGTGCCGGCGGTATGTTCGATTCCATTGATGAGGCCGCCGCTATCCTCCGCGGAGGCTCTACGGGGAACGGCTACTTCAACCTGTCCGTCTACCCCACCTCCATTCCCGTATCCCTTGAACTGACCAAGATCGGCGTTACCGCCGACCTCCTCTCCGCTGGAGCGGTCATTAAGCCCTCCTTCTGCGGCCCTTGCTTTGGCGCAGGTGATGTGCCCGCCAACAACGGTCTCTCCCTTCGCCACACTACCCGTAATTTCCCCAACCGTGAAGGCTCCAAGCCCGGTGAGGGTCAGCTTTCGGGCGTGGCTCTCATGGATGCCCGCTCCATTGCCGCTACCGCCGCAAACGGAGGTGTCATCACCGCCGCAACTGACATTGAATACGAGTACACACCTCACGAGTATCACTTCGATAAGTCGGTCTATGAGAAGAGACTCTACTACGGCTTCGGCAAGGCCGATCCCTCGGTGGATCTCATCATGGGTCCCAACATCACCGACTGGCCCCGTCAGTATGCCCTGACCGAGAACATCCTCGTGGAGCTGGCCGCCGTGATCCACGATCCCGTCACCACCACCGACGAGCTGATCCCCTCGGGCGAGACCTCGTCCTACCGTTCCAACCCACTGCGCCTTTCCGAGTTTGCCCTGTCCCGCCGTTGTCCCGATTACGTGGGTAACTCCAAGGCCGTGGCCGTCCAGGAGGCTGACCGCCGCGCAGGTGTGATCTCCGACAAGATCCGTACCGTTCTGTCTGCCGTCGGTAACGCAGATGAGTTGGCACAGAATACTCAGTTCGGCTCCTGCGTGTTTGCCAATAAGCCCGGTGATGGCTCTGCCCGTGAGCAGGCTGCATCCTGCCAGAAGGTGCTGGGCGGATTTGCTAACATCTGCTACGAGTTCGCCACCAAGCGCTACCGCTCCAACTGCATCAACTGGGGCATTCTCCCCTTGACGCTGGATAAGGATACTCCCTTTGAGTATGAGGTGGGTGATTGCGTATTCATCCCCGCCATCCGTAAGGCTGTGGAGAATGGCATCGAGACCATTCCCGCCAAGGTGGTTCGCAAGGATGGCACCGTAGAGGATCTGACCCTCCATCTCGTTGGCCTGACTCCCGACGAAAAGGAGATCATTCTGGACGGTTGTCTGATGAATTACTACGCCAACAGAATGGAATAAGTGAGCAGATTCGTGTTTCCAAGATTCGGAGGTAATGAAAAATGGAAAAGATCAGAATGACAACCCCCCTCGTCGAGATGGACGGGGACGAAATGACCAGAATCCTTTGGCAGATGATCAAGGATGAGCTGCTCCTGCCCTTCGTAGACCTGAAGACCGAGTACTACGATCTTGGCCTTGTCAAGCGTGAGGAGACCAAGGATCAGATCACCGTTGATGCCGCCAATGCCAATAAGAAGTACGGCGTAGCCGTTAAGTGCGCCACCATCACCCCCAATAAGCAGAGAGTGGAGGAGTATAACCTCACCGAGATGTGGAAGTCTCCCAACGGCACCATCCGCGCCATTCTGGACGGTACGGTGTTCCGCGCTCCCATCCTCATCGACTCCATTCGTCCCGTGGTGCGGAACTGGAAGAAGCCCATTACCATCGCCCGTCATGCCTACGGCGACGTGTACAAATGCACCGAGTACCGTGTCCCCGCAGAGGGGAAGGCCGAGCTGGTCTTTACCGACGCCGAAGGGAAGGAGACCTTCCGCAAGACCATCTACGATTTTGAATGTTCCGGTGTTTTGCAGGGCTCTTACAATAAGGATTCCTCTATCCGTTCCTTCGCTCATTCCTGCTTCCAGTACGCCATTGATACCAAGCAGGAGCTGTGGTTCTCCACCAAGGATACCATTTCCAAGCAGTACGACCAGACCTTCAAGCTTATCTTCCAGGAGATCTACGAGGAGTTCTACAAGGAGAAGTTTGAGGAGCTGGACATCCGCTACTTCTATACCCTCATCGATGATGCGGTGGCCCGCGTGATCCGCTCCGAGGGCGGTTTCATCTGGGCGTGCAAGAACTATGACGGTGACGTTATGTCGGATATGGTCTCCACCGCCTTCGGTTCGCTGGCCATGATGACCTCGGTGCTGGTATCTCCTGACGGTAACTACGAGTACGAGGCCGCCCACGGCACCGTTACCCAGCACTACTACCGCTACCTGAAGGGTGAGGAGACCTCCACCAACCCCATGGCCACCATCTACGCATGGTCGGGCGCTCTCCGCAAGAGAGGCGAGCTGGACAACCTCCCCGATCTTATGGCTTTTGCCGATAAGCTGGAGGCCGCCTGTATCCAAACTCTGGACGATGGCATCATGACCAAGGATCTGACCGGCCTGGTCATTCCCGAGTGCAAGGATAAGGTCAGAGCGGTCAACTCCAAGGAATTCATCGCCGCCATCCGTGAGCGCTTGGAGGCTTCCATGGCCTGAGCTCCCCGTTGATAAATATGACCCGACGAGCTTTGTTTGGGAAGCGGTCGGGTCTTTTTACTTTTGTGGATGCAACGTGATTTCATGCGGAAAATGGCAACCTCAAAATTCGGGGAGAATCGGGAATGTTTTTTTGTGATATGCCCTTGATTTTATTTGAAATCTATGGTATAATAGGTCGAACTAAAATTCCACTCCCGAAAGGAGCCACTCATCATGTCCATGACCATTTGCGAAGTTCTTCTCCCCTCCGCTAAATTCAACGGAGAATCCACTCTGCCCTCCCTCTACGAAATGAACAACGTCCAGACCCTCACCCAGTCTTTCCTGGATGAGGACGACGAGCTTTTCGTTGGCTACGGCTTCCTCCCCTCCATTTTCCCCTATCGGATGCAGGATCTGTACGATCGCTCCGAGGATCTGACTCCCTACATCGGTGTGGTCATGGAGAACCAGTACCTCAAGGCGCTGTTCCTCCCCGAGCTGGGTGGCCGTCTGTGGTCTCTCTACGATAAGGTGGCAGGGAAGCATCTTCTGTATGATAACCCCATCGTCCGTCCCTGTAACCTGGCTGTTCGTAACGCTTGGCTTGCAGGCGGTATTGAGTTCAACTGCGGTATGGTGGGTCACCATCCCTTCACCTGCTCCCGCATCCACGCCGCCGAGACCAAGCTGGAGGATGGCACTCCCGTTCTTCGTATGTACGAGTACGAGCGTATCCGTGCTTGCGTCTACCAGATGGACTTCTTCCTTCCCGAGGATTCGAAGCAGCTCTTCGGCCGTATGCGCATCGTAAACCCCACCACCGACACTGTTCCTATGTACTGGTGGACCAACATGGCGGTTCGTGAGAATCCCGAGGCCAGAGACGTGATCGATGCTACCTCTACCTTCAATAACAAAGGCGGTATGGTTGGCAAGAACGCCGTTCCCTACGATGACGGCATCGACGTTACATATCCCTCTAACAACCCCGTCGCCATCGACTACTTCTGGAAGATTCCCAAGACCAGCCGCAAGTACACCGCTTACCTCGACCGCGAGGGCTACGGCTTCTTCCAGACTTCTACCCCCCGCCTCCAGGGCCGTAAGCTCTTCGTATGGGGTCAGGGTGAGGGCGGTAAGCGTTGGCAGGAGTTCCTTACCAAGGACGATCATAACGGCCGTTACGTGGAGATCCAGGCCGGTGTGGCCCATACCCAGTACGAGTGTCTGCCCATGCCTCCCAAGACCGCTTGGGAGTGGCTGGAGGCCTTCGGCGCTGTTACCGCTGATCCTGCCAAGGTTCACGGTGAATGGGATACTTGCCGTGCCGAGGTCGGCGAGCGTCTGGAGGAGCTGATCCCCGCCGCTAAGCTGGAGGAGATGCTGGCCGCTACCAAGCCCATGGCTCTTGCTCCCGCCGATAAGATGATCTGCTATGGTTCTGCTTGGGGTAAGCTGGAGAATATGCGCCGCGAGAAGAACGGCCAGGCTCCCGTTTGCTCTCATCTGGACTTCGGCGAGCTGTCCGACGTGCAGGCTCCTTGGCTGAACCTTATGGAGAACGGCACCATGGAGCAGGCCGGTGATAAGAACCTGCCTCCCGTTTCCTGGATGCTCCAGAACGAGTGGACTGAGATGCTGAAGGCATCCGCTCCCTGCCACGAGAAGTATCTCCACCTGGCCGCTATCAACATGGCCAAGCGTAACCTCCGTGATGCCGACGAGGCTCTGACCGAGGCGCTGGCTCTGGCCGTTACCCCCATCGCTCTGTTCCTGAAGGCACAGATCTTCCGTATGAAGGGTGATATGACCGCCGCCGCCAATACCGCTATGGAGGCCTATGCGCTTCTGCCCTCCGATGTCTCCCTCTGCCGCCAGGCTCTGGCGCTTGCCCTCATCGCAGGTCTCCACGATGAGATCATCGCCGCTTACGAGAAGGCTCCCGCATCCGTCCGTGCTGACGGCCGTGTGTCAATGACCTACTCCTTCGCTCTGCTTCGCACCGGTAAGGTGGCCGAGGCTGAGGCGATCCTGCTGGCCAACGGCGGTCTGGCTGTTACCGATATCCGCGAGGGCGAGACCTCTTTGACCAACCTGTACATTGAGGTGCAGAAGGCTAAGGCCGCCGCCGCAGGCGTGACCTTGGACGAGGCCGACATCGATGTGCCCAGACAGTTCGATTTCCGCATGCATATGCCCAAGAAGAAGTAATATTCATAGGAATCCCCGCAGAGTTCTGCGGGGATTTTTTGCTCTGCAATATGGGATTTCTCTTTTACGACTTGTTTTCTTGTATCATGCTCTTGAGGCAGCCAAGCGCTTCTTGGAGTCCACCAACCTCGTCGATGAGACCTACCCTCACCGCCTCTTTTCCGTCCAGAATACTGCCGATATCGTTGGCGATCTCATCGGGAGTCATCATGAGGGAATGAAGGGTTTCCTTGTCGGCCTTGCTGTGAGTTGCAATGAAGGTCAGGATCCTTTCCTGCATGTCATGGAAATACCGATAGGTTTGGGGAGCACCAATGACTGTTCCGCTGATGCGGACGGGATGGAGGGTCATGGTGGCAGAGGGAACGATGAAGGATCTCTTGCCCGCAACCGCTAAGGGCACGCCAATGGAGTGGCCGCCACCTAAAACCAAGGTGACGGTAGGTTTTTGCATGGATGCGATCAGCTCTGCCAGCGCCAGTCCTGCCTCTACGTCACCGCCCATGGTATTCAGAATCACCAAGAGACCGTCGTAGTCGTTATTCTCCTCTACAGAAACCAAAAGGGGAATGAGCTGCTCGTATTTGGTGGCCTTCTGTCCGTCGGGAAGCAGGTAATGGCCCTCTACCTGCCCGATGATAGACAGGCAATATATGGTTTTGTCCTTGCTTTTGACCGCAACTGAGGCGGAGCGGTCTATGGTTTCAAGGGCCTGCTCGGTCTGGCGGTTGACCTCCTCGTTTGGGGAGGTGGTGGTTTCTGTTTTTTCTTTTTTCATGAGGTATCCTTTCAATATCGGCATTGCTTCAATGGCATCTTACCTCCGTATGTCCCGCAAAGAGGGAAGCAGGAAAACGAGAAGCGATCTCCGACATGCTCAACGCATCTTGTTTGTCTACATTATTCCCAAAAAGTTTTTTACTATCCATCCCGAAATATTCAAAATGACTCTTTACATTTCGACACTTTTATGCTATAATTTAAAGGAATGTGATTTATGTGTCACAGAGCCATAAATTTCAATACGAAAGAGGAAATGCAGTATGGAAAACAAAATTCTTGTTGAGACCTCCGCACGGCACATCCATCTGACCGACGAGGCTGTCAAAGCCCTGTACGGCGAGGGCGCAGAGCTGACTGTGAAGAAGATGCTCAGCCAGCCCGGTCAGTTCGCTACCGCAAACGAGAAGATCAAGCTCGTCGGTCCCAAGGGCGAGATGATGGTCAGCGTGCTGGGCCCCACCCGCTCCGCTAACCAGATTGAGCTGTCCTACACCGACGCCCGCGCTCTGGGTCTGAAGAGTGTTCCCGTTCGTGAGAGCGGAGACGTAGCCGGTACTCCCGGTCTGAAGATGGTTGGCCCCGCCGGTGAGATCGAGGTTGAAGCAGGTGCGATCATCGCTAAGCGTCATATCCACATGACTCCCGCTGATGCAGAGGGGCTGGGCGTGGCCAACGGTCAGGTCGTTAAGGTTCTGGTCAAGTCCGAGCGCACTACCATTTTTGATGACGTTGTGGTTCGTGTCAGCCCCAGCTACGCTCTGGCTATGCACATCGACACCGATGAGTGCAACGCCGCAGCTGCCTTCGGCGAGATCTACGGCGAGATCGTCAAGTAATCAACCGCATTACCCAAAACATATGGGGAATTTACTATCTCAAGCAAAATTTTCAAAGGAGAATAAAATCATGAGCAATGAGTACAAGTGCGAGTACGCAATGAGCCATGAGGTTCAGAACATGTGTACCGTAGCCCAGGGCCCCAACCACGGTCCCGCTCCTCTGCCTGAGGAGGGCAAGTGGATCCAGGCCAGACAGATCAGCGA
>JAFXJW010000070.1 GCA_017532045.1 Clostridia bacterium
CCGTGAGATGTCGGGTCGACTGGAGGAGATGCCCGGTGAGGAGGGTTATCCCGCATACCTCACCTCCCGCCTCGCCCAGTTCTACGAGCGTGCGGGACAGGTGGTCTGTCTGGGTAGCGACGGCCGTATGGGCGCTCTGTCTGCCATCGGCGCAGTTTCCCCCCAGGGTGGTGATATTTCCGAGCCCGTGACCCAAGCGACCCTGCGTATCGTCAAGGTCTTCTGGGGTCTGGATTCCTCCCTGGCCTACCGCCGCCATTTCCCCGCCATCAACTGGCTCAATTCCTACTCCCTCTACCGTGACCGTCTGGAGCCTTGGTTTGCCGAGCACGTGTCCCCCAAGTGGATGGAGTATACGGGCCGTTGCCTGAAGACCCTTCAGCTGGAGGATTCCCTTAACGAGATCGTCAAGCTGGTGGGCGTGGATGCTCTGTCCGCCGAGGATCGCCTGACCCTGGAGTCTGCCCGCTCTATCCGTGAGGACTTCCTCCAGCAGAACGCCTTTGAGGATGAGGACTGCTACACCGCTCTGGATAAGCAGTACTGCATGATGGGTCTGGTCTTTGCCTTTGAGGATAAGGCTCGCCGCGCCATCGCCGAGGGCGCCAACATTGATAAGCTCTCCGAGCTGCCCGTCCGTGAGCGCATCGGCCGTTTCAAGGCCGTCCCCTACGCCACCTACAAGGCCGAGGCAGAGAAGATCACCGCCGAAATGACCGAGCAGCTGAACCGTCTGGTTCAGGATGCCAAGCAGGTCTGATCCGGGAGGTAAACAGGAATGATTAGAGAATACAAAACCATAGAAGAAGTCGCCGGCCCTCTGATGCTGGTCAAGCAGGTGGAGGGTGTCAAGTACGACGAGCTGGGTGAGATCCAGCTTCCCAGCGGCGAGGTACGCCGTTGCCGTGTGCTGGAGGTCAACGGCCGCAACGTGCTGGTACAGCTGTTTGAGTCCTCTGCAGGACTGAACCTGGCCGAGTCCAAGGTGCGCTTTACGGGTCACGGCGTGGAGCTACCCGTGTCCGAGCATATGCTGGGACGGGTGTTCAACGGTATGGGTGAGCCCATCGACGAGGGCGCTCCCATCATCCCCGACAAGTCCTTGGACATCAACGGCACTCCCATCAACCCCGCCGCCCGCTACTACCCCTCCGAGTTCATCCAGACGGGTGTTTCCACCATCGACGGACTGAATACCCTGGTCCGCGGACAGAAGCTCCCCATCTTCTCGGGCTCGGGTCTGCCCCACGCCAATCTGGCCGCCCAGATCGCCAGACAGGCCAAGGTGCGGGGCTCGGATTCCAAGTTTGCCGTAGTCTTTGCTGCCATCGGTATCACCTTTGAGGAGGCCGACTACTTTATTTCCGATTTCAAGAAGACGGGTGCTATCGACCGTACCGTCCTCTTCATCAACCTGGCCTCGGATGCGGCCATCGAGCGTATCTCCACCCCCCGTATGGCCCTGACCGCCGCCGAGTATCTGGCCTTTGAGTGCGATATGCACGTGCTGGTCATTCTGACCGACATCACCAACTACGCCGAGGCGCTCCGTGAGGTCTCCGCCGCCCGTAAGGAGGTGCCCGGCCGCCGTGGCTATCCCGGTTACCTGTACACCGACCTGGCCACCATGTACGAGAGAGCGGGACGCAAGATGGGCTCTGAGGGCTCCATCACCATGATCCCCATCCTCTCCATGCCCGAGGACGACAAGACCCATCCCATCCCCGACCTGACGGGCTACATCACCGAGGGACAGATTATCCTCTCCCGTGAGATGTACCGCAAGGGCTACATGCCCCCCGTGGACGTACTGCCCTCCCTGTCCCGTTTGAAGGATAAGGGTATCGGTGTGGGCAAGACCCGTGAGGATCATGCGGGTACCATGAACCAGCTCTTCTCCTCCTACGCAAGAGGTAAGGAGGCCAAGGAGCTGATGGTGGTGCTGGGTGAGGCCGCCCTGACCCCCATGGACAGACTCTACGCCAAGTTCGCCGATGCTTTCGAAGAGAAGTATATCAACCAGGGATTTACCGAGGATCGCTCCATTGAGGAGACCTTGGATCTGGGTTGGGAGCTGCTCTCCATCCTGCCTCGCTCCGAAATGAAGCGCATCAAGCCCGAGCTGGTGGAAAAGTACTGGCCCAAGAAGAATTAAAATAACCAAGAGGTTTCTGCCTCCCAAGACGGCTCGGTGTTCGAGGGTGTTTCGGGAGGATGTGGGGGACTTCTTGTGAAAAATCTCCCCACAGGAAAGGAAGTATGACCCATGGCTGAACTGAGAGTGAATCCCACCAGAATGGAGCTGAAAAAGGTACAGGCTCGCTATACCACGGCGCGCCGAGGCCATAAGCTCCTGAAGGATAAGCGGGACGAGCTGATGAAGAAGTTTCTGGAGGTCGTCCGAGAGAATAAGGCCCTTCGTGAGCGGGTGGAGGAATCTCTGTCCCGTGTGTACGGCAGCTTTGGCATCGCCGCCGCCACCGTTAGCCCTCATATGCTGACCGAGGCCTTGATCCTGCCCAAGAAGGAGGGCAAGCTGGACGTGGGCTACAAGAACGTCATGAGCGTGACGGTTCCCGTGTTTCATCTGCAAGTCCTATCCGAGGGCGGCTCCGACGGCTATAACTACGGTATGGCCTTCACCTCGGGTGAGCTGGATGCCGCCGCCAGAGAGCTGAACGGCATGCTTGGAGATCTGGTCAAGCTGGCTGAAATGGAGAAGACCGCCCAGATGCTGGCCGAGGAGATCGAAAAGACCCGCCGCCGCGTCAATGCGCTGGAGTATATCATGATGCCTCGCTACTTGGAGACCATCAAGACCATCCGAATGAAGCTGGAGGAGAATGAGCGTGGCAACACCACCCGTCTCATGAAGGTCAAGGACATGATGCTGGCTGCCCAGGCTCAACAGCATGGAGATCAGGACGACGAGGACGCCGAAGAGGCGTAACCAATATAAGAATCAGAAGGCTCTTCCTGAGGGAGAGCCTTCTTTTTTATGGGTGTCGGCAAGGGGGGTGTGGGGAAGGAAGTGAGGAAAGAAATCCCTCTATTTTTTCTGTACGGCCTTGACGGCGGGAGGGATTTGTGATAGAATGTAGAAAACAAATTCCCGAACGGAGGAAATACACATGATGAACCGCACCTATGCCGAATACGCCACCGAGAAGGCCGTAGCCCTTCTCTCCATTGATAGTCCCACGGGCTATACCAAGGCCGCCGCCCAGTGGATCAAGGCCGAATTTTCCGCCCTGGGCTACCCCGCAGAGCTGACCGTCAAGGGTGGCGTGATGATCGATCTGGGGGGCGACGACAATTCCCCCGAGGGAGGACTTCTGCTGGCCGCCCACGCCGACACTCTGGGCGGTATGGTGGCCGAGATCAAAGGGAACGGCCGCCTGCGCCTCACCAATCTGGGTGGCATGAATGCCAACAATGGGGAGTGCGAGAACGTCCGCATCATCACCCGTAGCGGCCGTGTGATCGAGGGTACGCTTCAGCTTTGCAATGCCTCTGCTCACGTCAATGCCGCATACAGCTCTACCCCCCGTAACTTCGATACTACCGAGGTGGTCATCGACGAGGACGTAAGCTCCGCCGCCGACACCCTCGCTCTGGGTATTGAGGTAGGCGACATCGTGGCCTTTGAGCCCCGTACCCGTGTCACCGAGTCGGGCTACATCAAGAGTCGCTTCCTGGACGACAAGCTATCGGTTGCCATTCTTCTGGGCTTTGCCAAGTATATCAAGGATGAGGGGATCACCCTCCCCCGCCGCACCTATATCCACGTTACGGTGTACGAGGAGGTAGGCCATGGTTGCTCTGCCTCCCTGCCCGCCGGCGTGACCGAGGGCATCAGCGTGGACATGGGCTGCGTGGGCGCAGGACTTTCCTGCACCGAGCGCACCGTCTCCATCTGCGCCAAGGATTCCCACGGTCCCTACTCCTACGAGGTGGTGGGCAAGCTCATCGAGGCCGCCCGCGCCGAGGGCGCTGACTACTCCGTGGATATCTACCCCATGTACGGCTCCGACGTGGAGGCTACCCTCACCGCAGGCGCGGACATCCGCCACGGCCTCATCGGCCCCGGCGTGTACGCCAGCCACGGCTACGAGAGAAGCCACATCGACGGCGTCCTGAACACCCTGAAGGTGCTGAAGGGATATTTGAAGGTTTAATGATGTGAATATATGCAATAATATTCACAAAAATATGCAAAAACCATTAAATAAACCGCATAACGGGAACTTATCCCGAAATATTATGCAAAATGCCCAATTTCTTTGGCTTAATATTTACAAATTACACACATTTCACTATTGACAAACTCGCGGTAAACTGGTATAATAGTCGCATATTTTATTTTAAACCGCATGAATATACAGAATTCATGCAAGACGGAGGCACATCATGATCAACAAGGAAAACATCAAAAAGGTCGTTCTCGCCTATTCCGGCGGTCTGGATACGTCCATCATCATTCCGTGGCTGAAGGAGAACTATAACAACTGCGAGGTCATCGCCGTTTCGGGTAACGTGGGCCAGGCCGACGAGCTGGAGGGCCTGGAGGAAAAGGCTCTCAAGACCGGCGCGTCCAAGCTCTACGTTCTCGACCTCACCGAGGAGTACGTGGACGAGTACATCATCCCCTGCATGAAGGCAGGTGCTATCTATGAGGAGTACCTGCTGGGTACCTCCCACGTCCGTCCCTGCATCGCCAAGGGTCTGGCCGAGATTGCCATTAAGGAAGGCGCTGACGCCATCTGCCACGGTTGCACCGGTAAGGGTAACGATCAGGTGCGCTTTGAGCTGACTTTGAAGCATTTCTGCCCCGATATGCCCATCATCGCTCCCTGGCGAGAGTGGGATATCAAGTCCCGTGAGGAAGAGATCGACTACGCTGAGGCGCACAATATTCCTCTGAAGATCAACCGTGAGACCAACTACTCCAAGGATAAGAACCTGTGGCATCTGTCCCACGAGGGTCTGGATCTGGAGGACACCGGCAACGAGCCTCTGTATGACAAGCCCGGATTTTTGGAGATGGGCGTTTCCCCCGTCATGGCTCCCGACACCCCCACCTACATCGAGCTGGACTTCGTGCAGGGTGTTCCCGTAGCCCTGGACGGTAAGAAGATGACCGCCAAGGAGATCATCCTCGCTCTCAACGAGCTGGGAGGTAAGAACGGTATTGGCCTTCTGGACATCGTGGAGAACCGTCTGGTGGGCATAAAGTGCCGCGGTGTCTACGAGACCC